>WFQA01000178.1 GCA_015487255.1 Paracoccaceae bacterium
CGCATCATCCACCCCGGTGCCGCGCCCGGCCCAATCAGCCGCATCGCCGCCAAACAGCGCCGTGGCAATGGCTGCCGCGCTGGTGGTATTGCCAATGCCCATCTCGCCAACCACCAAAAGGTCAGCCGCCATATCCACCGCCTCCCAGCCGGCTTTCAAGGCGGTAACCAGCTCGGCACGGCTCATCGCCGGTTCTTTGCTAAAATCGGCAGTGGGGTTTTCCAGCTCGAGCGCAATCACATCGAGGCTGGCTCCGGCCATGGTGCAAAGCTGGTTGATCGCGGCACCACCATTGGCAAAATTCCCCACCATCTGTGCGGTCACCTCGGCCGGAAATGCCGAAACCCCCTGCGCCACCACCCCGTGATTACCGGCAAAAACCAGCACCTGCGGCGCTTTGATCACCGGTGCCGCCTCCCCCCGCCAACCCGCATACCAGATCGCCACCTCCTCCAGCCGCCCAAGCGCGCCGGGGGGCTTGGTCAGCACATTGTTGCGCGCCTTGGCGGCCGCAACCGCACCCTGATCAGGCACGGGCAATGCGGCCAACAGCGAGGCAAATTCTTCAACGGATAAAAAACTCTGGGTCATCATTGCGCTTTCACATTTTGCATTCCCTCCGTAATACTGGGTATTGAGGCAAATGTTGAGGTAAAATCGATTGAGGAGCCGGGTTTTTTGCTATGAAGCTCGAATTGCATGATATCAACGCCGCGTTTTCGCTGCTGACCCGCCTGCCGGTGCCGGTTGACCACCATCGCGCCGGGGCGCGCGGGGCTGATGCGGCTTGGGCCTACCCGCTGGTGGGCGCACTGCTTGGGGCGCTTGCCGGCGGGCTGGGCTGGGCGCTGCTGGGGTTTGGCCTCTCAGCCGGTATGGTGGCGGTTTTCGTGCTGGCGGCGCAGGTGGTGATGACCGGCGCGCTGCACGAAGACGGGTTGGCCGACATGGCGGACGGCATGGGCGGCAACAGCATTGAGCAGCGCTTACAGATCATGAAAGACAGCCGCATCGGCGCTTATGGCGCCATTGCGCTTGTGCTGGCGCTGCTGGCGCGGCAGGCGGGCATTGCCGAGATCAACGGCGCGGAACTGCCGCTGGCTCTTGCCGCACTCGGTGCAGCTTCGCGCGCATTGATGGTGGTGGTGATGGCCGTGCTGCCCAATGCCCGCGCCGATGGGCTTTCGGCAGCGGCGGGCAGGCCCGATATTAAAGTGGTTTTGCTGGCACTGTCACTGGGGCTGTTTTTTTGCCTGCTGGCCTTTGGCTGGGCCGGGTTTTGGGTGTTTTTGCTGATGGATCTGGCGGTGCTGGCCGTGGCCCTCATTGCCAGAACCCGCTTTGGCGGCCAGACCGGAGACGTGCTTGGAGCCAGCCAGCAAAGTGCTGAAATCATCGGGATTGCGGCGCTATAGCTGCGCCATCACCTCGTCTGAAATTTCGAAATTGGCCGTCACAGTCTGCACGTCATCATCATCCTCAAGCGCTTCGATCAACCGCATCAGCTTTTCAGCGGCGGCCAGGTCCAGCTCGGTGGTAGTTTGCGGTTTCCAGATCAGCTTGGTGGATTCGCTCTCGCCAAGCGTAGCTTCCAGCGCGGTGGAAACCTCGTTTAAACTGCTGGCCTCGCAATAAATGATATGGCCCTCTTCCGAGCTTTCCACATCATCCGCCCCGGCTTCAATTGCCGCATCCATGACCGCTTCCGCATCCCCCGCCGAGGCCGGATAAACCACCTCGCCAACCCGGTCAAACATAAACGAAACCGCGCCGGTCTCGGCCAGATTACCACCGGATTTGGTGAAAATCGAGCGCACCGATGAGGCAGTGCGGTTGCGATTATCGGTCATCGCTTCCACAATCACCGCCACGCCAGCCGGGCCATAACCCTCATAGCGAATCTCGTCATAGTTTTCGCCATCACTGGCGGTGGATTTCTTGATCGCCCGTTCGATCACATCTTTTGGCACCGAAACCTTCTTGGCCTCTTTCACCGCGAGGCGCAGGCGGGGGTTTTTATCCGGATCCGGGTCGCCCATTTTGGCGGCCACGGTGATTTCCTTGGCCAGTTTCGAGAAAAGCTTGGAGCGCACCGCATCTTGCCGCCCTTTGCGATGCTGGATATTTGCCCATTTTGAATGGCCCGCCATGGCTGCCTCCACTAACCGTTTTACCTGATGGCTCTATAAGTCAAAGCCGCCTCTGCCTGCAAGCTGAACCTGATAGTTTTCCCGGTCGTGCTTTTGCACGACACGCGCCGACGAGGTGGGCTGAACCAAGGAGGCGCAGCCGACGACTTCAGGTCGCCGCAGAAGGCGCGCGCCGCGGCGCTGCAGTAAAAAACCTGGCATCCCAGCAGATTGCCTTTACCTCTGCGGGGGCAAGCCCCCACTCGGCAAAGACACCTTATCAGCAAAGCTGAACGGTGTCTGGCGACGCCGGTAGCCTCGCTGGCGCTCGGCGGCCTACAACCAACCATTGCATTTTATTTCCATTTCCGTTTGGATAGCCCAAACACTGCCGGAGCCTTCATGACCACTGACCAAATCATCCTGTTTTCGCTGTTTGGCGGAGTCTTCGTTTTCCTGCTTTGGGGCAAGTTCCGTTACGATCTTGTTGCTTTTACCGCTTTGCTGCTCGGGGTGGTCTTTGGGGTTATCCCCACCAAAGAGGCTTTTTCAGGCTTTGGCCATCCGGCGACCATCGTGGTCGCGCTTGTGCTTGTCGTTTCCGCCGGGCTGGTGCGCTCTGGCGCGGTTTTTCTCATCACCCGCACTTTGGTGGATGCTTCCCGCTCGCTTGGTGCGCATATTACCCTGATGGGAGCCATCGGCGGGCTGCTTTCGGGTTTTATGAATAATGTCGCAGCCCTTGCGCTGCTGATGCCGGTTGATATCCAGACCGCCCGCAAGGCCAAGCGCGCGGTTGGGCTTTCTTTGATGCCGCTTTCATTTGCCACCATCCTTGGCGGCATGGTTACCCTTATCGGCACCCCGCCCAATATCATCATCGCCACCATTCGGGAAGACAGCCTTGGCGCGCCATTTGCCATGTTTGATTTTGCCCCGGTTGGCATTGTGGCCGCAACCGCCGGGCTTGCCTTTGTGGCGCTTATCGGCTGGCGGCTGATCCCGCAGCGCAAGGATGCCACCACCGGCAATGACCCGATGGAAGACATAGCCCATTATGTGGCCGAGCTGACCGTGCCCGAAGGCTCAAAGCTCATCGGTCAACGGGTTTCCGACCTTTATGAAACCGCTGATAAAAACGATGTTGCCATTCTTGGCCTCGTGCGGGATGGCAAGCGCCGCTATGGCACCGCGCGCTCTACCGTGCTGGAGGCCGGGGATGCGCTGGTGCTGGAATCCAGCCCCGATGCGCTGGACGAGTTTCGCGCCGCGCTCTCGCTTGATTTTGCCGATGCCAAGCGGCAAGAGGCCCTGCGCGCCGATGGCGAGGGGCTGAGCGTGATCGAGGTGGTGGTGACCGAGGAATCGCGCATTGCCGGCAAAACCGCCATGGCCATCGGCCTTGGCTGGCGGCGGCGCACGGTACTGATGGGCATCGCCCGGCAGGGCCGAAAGATCAAAAGCCAGATCCGCAAAACCCCGGTGCGGCCGGGGGATATTCTGCTGCTGCTGGTGCCAAGCGACCAAAGCAACGAGGTGGTGGAGTGGCTGGGCTGCCTGCCGCTGGCCGAGCGCGGGCTGGCAGTGACGGAGGAGAAAAAGGTCTGGCTGGCGATTGGCATGTTTGGTGCGGCGGTGCTGGCGGCCAGCCTTGGCTGGGTCTATCTGCCGGTGGCGCTGGGGCTGGTGGTGGTGGGCTTTGTGCTGGCCAAAATCCTGCCGATCTCCGATATTTACAACCATATCTCATGGCCGGTCGTGGTGCTGCTTGGCTCGATGATCCCGCTTGGCGCGGCGCTGGAAACCTCGGGCGGCACCGAGCTGATTTCAGGCTGGCTGCTGAGCCTGACCGCAGGCATGGCCCCCTGGGCGATCCTGACCATCCTGATGATCGTGACGATGACGCTTTCGGATGTGCTCAACAACACCGCCACCACCATTGTGGCCGCGCCCATCGCCATCCAGATGGCAAATACGCTTGGGGTCAACCCCGACCCGTTTCTGATGGCGGTGGCGGTGGCGGCCTCTTGTGCCTTTCTCACCCCGATCGGCCACAAGAACAATACGTTGATTCTAGGCCCCGGCGGCTATAGTTTTGGGGATTATTGGCGCATGGGATTACCGCTGGAAATTATTATCGTCGCGGTCAGCATCCCGGCAATTTTGGTGTTTTGGCCCCTGTAACAAGGATTTATTACGATGCGATTGATTAAGAAAGCGATTAAATTTATGTTTTCCATTGCCCTGGCCGGCCTTGTCGGCTTTCTGGTTTTTGCCCCCGGCTATGTGGAGCGGCAGCGCAACGTGGTGGCCGAGCACGCGCCTTATCTTATCTCTCCCGAGGCACAAGCGCTGCACGATAGCCTGATCATTGCCGATTGGCACGCCGACAGCCTGCTGTGGAACCGTGACCTCGCCAAGCGCGGCGCTTACGGGCAGGCCGATATTCCGCGGCTGATCGAGGGCAATGTTGCGGTGCAGATGTTTACCGCTGTCACCAAATCTCCGGCCGGGCTGAACTATGAGGAAAACGCGGCTGACGCGTTTGACAACATAACCCTGCTCGCCACCGCCCAGCTCTGGCCGGTGCGCACATGGCAAAGCCTGGTTGAGCGTGCGCTTTATCAGGCGGAAAAGCTGGCCAGGGTGCAGCGAGATGCGCCCGAAAGCCTGAAGATCATCCGCACATTGGCTGATCTGGATGAGGTGCTGGCCCGCCGGGCAGCGGGTGAAGCCATTGTTGGCGGCATGCTGGGCATTGAAGGCGCGCACCCGCTGGAGGGCGAGATGGCCAATCTTTTGCGGCTTGAATCCGCGGGCTATCGGCTGATTGGCTTGCAGCACTTCTTTGATAACGAGCTTGGCGGCTCGCTGCATGGCAATACCGGTGCCGGGCTGACCGAATTTGGCCGCGAGGTGGTGGCCGAGGTGCAGGCCCGGGGGCTGATCCTCGATCTGGCCCATTCCAGCGAGCTGGTGGTGCGCGATGTGCTGGAAATGGCCGATATGCCGCTGGTGCTCAGCCATACCGGCATCCGCTCGCTCTGCGATAGCAAACGCAACATCCCCGATGACCTGATGCAGCAAATCGCGGCGACTGGTGGGGTGATCGGCATCGGCTATTGGGAAGAGGTGGCCTGCGATGACAGCCCCTCGGGCATCGCCAAAAGCATCGTGGCGGCGGTGAGCGTGGTGGGGGAGGATGCGATCTCGCTTGGCTCGGATTTTGACGGCTCGATCGCCACCACGCTCGATACTTCTGAACTGGCCGCAATTACGCAGGCTTTGATGGATGAGGGCATGGCTGAGGCGCAGATTCGCAAGGTAATGGGTGAAAACATGTTGCGGGTGCTGCGCGCCCGGTTGGGGACACGGCCGTAGAGCATTTTGCACCAGCTTATGGCGGGAAATGTTCCGCATTGACAAACCTGACCGAACTTTGCCGGATAGATGCATCATCAGGGAAAACCCCGCCGAGCGCAAGCTCGGCCAAGCCCAACGGGAGGCGGCTTGTTGCGTAGCAACACGACGTCCGACGGGCGGGAGAGCACCGGCTGATTTGCAGGGCCGGGGCGTAGAAAAGCAGGTTTGCACCCGGCCCGGAGTGCCTTTGCTTCGGGGAGGGCCTGTGGCCGCGAGTTTGTGGCCAATATTTCGCCACCCCCCCCGCTCAGCAAAGGCACGTTTTCAACAAGTTGAAAACCGGTCTGGCGACGCCGGTGGCCTCGCTGCGCTCGGTGGCCCTGGCAGAGAGAATGTGAAAAACCTAAAGCAGGTTCTGCGCCAAATAGCGATCAAAACTCTCGCTCTCAAACAGTTCCTGGTGCCCAAGCCCGGGCCGCAACTCGCGGCTAACATCCCTGCCTGCCGCCTGCAGCGCATCAAACAACCGCTTCGAGGCCTCGGCCGGCACTACGATATCCGCATCGCCATGCACAATGTAAATCGGCGCATCAACCACTTTCAGCGCCGCCACATTGTCAAAATCATTGCGTAGCAGAAAGCGCGGATAAGCCAGCCCCATACCAAAGGCCACGTTGTAAATACTGTCATAGGGCGCAAATAAAAACACCTGATCAACTTCATAATCCCGGGCAAAAACCGAGGCCGCGCCGGTGCCCATCGAATAGCCCATCACCGTGATATTGTCATAGCGTCTTTCCGCCCATTCCCCGGCTGCCGCCATGGCCTCCAGCAGGCCCTGTTTGGACGGGGTGCGCTCATCGCCGCTATAGCCAGGGTATTCAACCACCAGCACATCATAGCCCAGCGGATTCAGGTGATTTACCCCGAGATAGCGCCAGTCACAGGCCGATTCCGCATTGCCGTGAAAGAAAACCAGCAGCCGCTCACGCCCATCAGCCGCCAGCAGGCCACGGGTGTTGCCCTGTTCCCATATCCGCACCCCGGCGGGAAGGTTACATGCCGCAAGCGCCTCGCCCTTGGGAAAGAACATCATACGTTCTTGCGCCACATAGATAACCGCACCGAAAAGCCCGTAAAAGACCACCAACGTAACCAGTGCGCGTTTTAGCCATTTCATTCAGCCCTTCGCGGCCTCCATACCCATTTCCGCCGCCAGCTTTTTCATTTTGCCTTGCAGCTTTTCAAATGCCCGCACCTCAATCTGGCGAATGCGCTCGCGGCTAACATCATAAACCTTGGAAAGCTCTTCCAGCGTCATCGGCTCCTCGCTCAGGCGCCGCTTGGTCAGGATATCCTGCTCGCGCTCGTTAAGGTCCTCCATCGCTTTGGCCAGCAGCGACATGCGAATGTCAAACTCGTCCTTCTCGGCGTAGTCACCGGCCTGGTCGGCACTTTCATCCTCCAGCCAATCCTGCCATTGCGCCGCGCCTTCACCATCTGACTTGATCTGCGCATTCAGCGAGGCATCCCCGCCCGACATGCGCCGGTTCATCGAGGTCACCTCGGCTTCGGTCACGTTCAACTCGGTGGCGATGCGCTTTACGTTTTCGGGCCGCAAATCGCCCTCTTCCAGCGCGCCGATTTTAGTCTTGGCCTTGCGCAGGTTGAAAAACAGCTTTTTCTGCGCGGATGTCGTACCCATTTTCACCAGAGACCACGAGCGCAGGATATATTCCTGAATGCTGGCCCTGATCCACCACATCGCATAGGTGGCCAGCCGAAAACCCTTTTCCGGATCAAAGCGCTTTACCGCCTGCATCAGGCCGACATTGGCTTCAGAGACCACCTCAGCCGTTGGCAGCCCATAGCCGCGATAGCCCATGGCGATTTTAGCCGCCAGCCGCAAATGGCTGGTCACCAGCTTATGGGCAGATTCGCTATCCTCATGGTCCACCCATGCCTTGGCCAGCATATATTCCTCTTCCGGCTCCAGCATGGGAAATTTGCGAATCTCCTGCATATAGCGCGAAAGCCCCTGCTCGGGGGAAGGGGCTGGAAGGTTTGCATAACTCATCTGTCTATCCTCAACATATTCTTTTGGCTTTCCCCCTTAAAATGGGGTTAACAGGCCGGTGTTTCAAGCATATCAGGGTTAATTCACTGCATCCGTTCCTTGGGTTGCGCGGTTTTTTGCGCAAGGCATATGCCGGCAAAGATTGCCATGTAAAACAGCGAATGGGCAAAGAAATACGTGCCCGAAAGCAGCCCATGCGCCAGCAATGTATTCAGCCCGATAAAAGCCGGCAGCGCCAGCCCATTGCCCCGCACCCGCAGCACCGCCTTGCCCCAAAGCCGAAGCAACAGCCCCGCCGCCACCAGCCCGCCGAGCAGCCCCCAGGCCAGCAGCGCCTCCAGCACCAGATTATGCACATTGCGGTAGCTCAGAAAATAATACGAAGGCGTAAACCCCGCCGCTGTGTCGCGTTCACCAAAAAGCGGCCAGAGGTAGGAAAACTGCCCCAGACCATAACCAAAAACCGGCTGCTCGGAGATCAGCCCCCAAGCCGCCCGCCAGCGGATCATGCGGCTGCCGCTCTGGTTATAAGCCTCCGGGTTGGTGGATTTGAAAAACATCTCCCAAAGGCCAAACCCATCAAGATCAGGCAGCCAGAGCAAAAGCGAAAGCCCCGCCCCGAGTGCGGCGCTCAACGCCCCGATGCCAAGCAGCGCCAAGGCCCGCCCCGGCAGCAACAACGCCCCCAGCCCCAGCCCGACAC
>WFQA01000179.1 GCA_015487255.1 Paracoccaceae bacterium
TTAATGCTGCGGTGCGCAGCAATGACGAGAGCCTCAACTATTCCAAATTCATCAACGGGCTGACCCTGGCCGGTATTGAGGTGGACCGCAAAGTGCTGGCCGATCTGGCTGTGCATGAGCCGGAAGCGTTTAGCGTGATTGTGGATCAGGCAAAAGCCGCACTGGCATAAGTATACCCAAATTCGAAAGGGCCTGTCACGCGAGTGATGGGCCTTTTTTGTGCCAGTCATGCCCTGGCATGACACGCGCCGACGAGGTGGCCCGAAGGGTCGCCGAGGAGGCGCGCGCGGCGGCGCTGCAGTAAAATACGCTGACATCTCGGCAAGCTTGCCTTTTCCTCCCGGAGGCTAAAGCCCCCGTCGGAAAAGGCACTTTATCAGCAAAGCTGAACAGTGTCTGGCGACGCCAGTGGCCTCGCTGCGCTCGGCGGGAATAACCTTTGGCATGTGTAGGTTCTGGTAAGAAAGCGACAATATCAGGGCAAGACAAATGTGCCTTGGTATTTCTTAGGCGAAGATAAAATCATCCGCTGTGAAGTCAGCGGCAGTAAACAGTTTTGACTTATCATTTACGACCAGTCGTTCAAGCCCAAACTCCACCGTTTCCAATTGGATGGAAACCCGCCCGTCGGCGCGGTCAACAAAGACCAGGTTGCCAAATGAGGTGTCAAAGGTCGTCAGGTCAATTTTGTCCTTACCGATTTCAAAGCGCCGGATCGCATCTCTCAGCCCGTCGGGGTTAAACAAAAACACATCCGGCCGCCCGGTGCCGATCAGCTTATCTGCGCCTGTTGTATCTGCCTGCAAAACCACATTAGGTGGCGCAGCCCCTGCGGCAAATATGAAATCCTCCGTAGTGAAGGACCAAGGCGTAATGGGCGGGTCGCCAATATTGGGCGGTACCACATCAATCTGGTTTTTTTCGCCACGAATTTCGATGATAAAAGAATAAGTGTTGATCTGAAAGATAAACAGCTCCTCGAAGGTCACATCAAAATCGGTGAAGTCAACCACATCGACCCCATCCTCGAAATCCATAACCGTATCGCGCTTCCCGTCTTTTTGAAGCACAAATATATCCGCCCCCAGCCCGCCGGTGAGTTGGTCTCGCTTGGCTGCGTCATAAAGAATGTCATCGCTGGGCGTGCCTGTGATAATCATAAAATACCTCAAATCTACCTAAAATAATCCTTACCCAGCAAGCGTTAACGGCTGGTTAATATTTGGGGTCTATATACCTAACTAGCCAAGTATCGCTTGTGCGCTATGGCTAGTTAAGTTATAAGGGTTTTGTAAGGAGCAAAGCCCATGTGCAAAGACAAACCAGAGACACTTTCGACATTCGAATTTTTCGCGAAGTTTCCAGACGAAGAATCAGCACGTAAGTTCTTTGAGTCCAAGCGTTGGGGCGATGAACCTGTTTGCGGTCATTGCGGTTCGGTCAACGTAGTCGAGACCAAGAACCACAAGCCCATGCCTTACCGCTGCCGCGACTGCCGCAAGCATTTCAGTGTCCGCACGGGCACTGTTTTGGCCGAAAGTCGTCTTCCCCTGCAAAAGTGGCTTCTGGCGATCTACATGCTTACCAGCGCCCGCAAGGGCATCCCCAGCACCCAAATGGCGCGGGAACTTGGCGTCACCCAGAAAACCGCGTGGTTTCTCACTCAGCGCATTCGTGAAACGTGGCTGAAAGACCGCGACGACCACATGGACGGGCAAATGCAGGTTGACGAAACCTATGTTGGTGGACGCGAGAAGAACAAGCACTCCACCAAGAAGCTGCGGGCCGGGCGCGGCACGGTAGGCAAAACTGCCGTTGTTGGCGTTCGGTCTGAAAGCGGCGAAGTCCGCGCCGTAGTGGTCGAGAATACCAAAGCACCCACCCTTGAACGCTTCATCCGCAACCATTGCAAGACTGGCGCAACTATCGTGACCGATACCCATGGCGGATACATTGGCTTGGGCGGCGCTGGCTACAAGCATATCCGCATCAATCACTCGGCTGGTGAGTACGTCCGCGACATGGCCCATACCAATGGCATTGAAAGTTTCTGGTCCCTGCTTAAGCGCGGTTACATCGGCATCTATCACTACATGAGCACCAAGCACCTGCACCGCTATGTGAAGGAATTTTCCTTCCGCCACAACACGGCGCAAATCGGCACCATAGACTTTATCGAAATGACTATCGAGCGCATGGTCGACAAGCGGCTGACATACAAAGGGCTGATCAATGGCTGACAAGAAAGACAAGATCGATCCTATCGACGCGACTTTTGACGAGGTGGCTGGCGCAATTACGCCACGGGTTTACGGAAAGGAAATCACCAAAATGAATAGAAAAATCAACAAATTAGCACCAATCCTAGGTAGAAAGGAAATCACCTCTGATCAAGGTACGCTCGACCTAGGTATCGACATGGAGCGCGACATAGAGGGCATCGGTATGGGTGTTCTGTCGGATGGCACCCCATACCTAAACCAACGTGGACTTGCGGCTTTGTGCGGTGTTCAGAACGCCCATATCGGGACAATTAGCAGTCAGTGGAACGAGACTGTTCAAAAACCCAGAATTTCAACGATCAAGGGCATCCTTATGGAGGCTGGGGCTGAAGTTGGTCAGCCACATATTGAAATTCCACACAAGGGGGTTGTCCACTTCTGCTATCCTGCCGAAATCTGCTTGGCGATACTAGAGTACTACGCGCTGGACGCTGGCTCCAATGTTCGCCCGGAAGCCAGAAAGAATTTCCGCCTTCTGGCTGGGTCTAAGCTTAAAGAAATGATTTATAGTCAGGTGGGATATGACCCGACTGGCGGTGTAGCTGAGCCTCTTCGCAAATGGCATGAACGCATCGAGCTTAACCACCAGAGCGCCCCGAGCGGATATTTTAGTATCTTCAATGAGGCGCATACCGTAATTTATGAGTTGATCATGGCTGGTGCTAATATTGGGGAAAAGATGGTTCCAGATATTTCCATTGGCCAGCACTGGGCGAAGTACTGGGATTCGAATGATCTTGGTTCCCGGTTTGGTGATCGCGAAAAATTCCCGCATCGCTATCCAAAAGACCACCCTCAAGCAAAGTCAAACCCCCAAATCGCCAATTGCTATCCACTTGATGCTCTGGGCGAATATCGGCGGTGGTTGCAAGATGAGTACCTGGATGGGGGAAAGTTCAAGAACTACCTCAAGGGGAAAAAGGAAATCCCTCCATCTGTATCTCAACTCGCCATCGAGCGACTTTCGCCAAAGCTAATCGAACAATAGGAGCAACGTATAGGCAGCGGCATAGAAGGCTTTGAGGTCAACACGCCGCCGGATGATGTGCCGCCGTTTTCTACTCGATGCTTTTGGATAGTTCGCACTGACGGGAGCAAAATGGGCGTATCTTACAAGCACTGCCTTGAGAAAAAACCTGCCGATTGATTGAAACGGCTAGTTAAGTATATAGACCCCTAATATTTCCCGAGGCTTGCAATTTGCGCGCCGTGTGATACCCCGATCCAAACGAATTGCGGGGCCTGTCATGCACGATATTTCTAATCTCAAAGCCAAAATCCTTGGGCAAGTGGCCGATGCGGCTGATCTTGACGCGCTGGAAGCCACCCGCGTGGCGGCTGTTGGCAAAAAGGGCGAGATTTCCCTGATGATGCGCGGCCTCGGCAAGATGACCCCGGAGGAGAAAAAGCTGGCTGGCCCGGCGCTGAATGCGCTGAAAAACGAGATAAACGCGGCGCTGGCAGCGCGCAAGGCCGGGCTGGAGGACGCAGCCCTCAACGAGCGCCTGCGCTCTGAGTGGCTGGACGTTACCGCGCCGGGGCGGCCCAATGCGCAGGGCAGTGTGCATCCGATCTCTCAGGTCACCGAGCAGATCATCGCCATTTTCGCCGACCTTGGCTACGGCGTTGCCGAAGGCCCGCAGATCGAGAATGATTACTATAATTTTGACGCGCTCAACATCCCCCCCGAGCACCCCGCGCGGCAAGAATTTGACACGTTTTACATGCACCGGGACGAGGGCGACACCCGCCCCCCCCATGTGCTGCGCACCCATACCAGCCCGGTGCAGATCCGCCATATGGAGAAGCACGGCGTGCCTTGCCGTATCATCGCGCCGGGGCGGGTTTATCGCTCGGATTATGACAATACCCACACCCCGATGTTCCATCAGGTCGAGGGGTTGGCGATTGATAAAGATATCTCGATGGCCAACCTCAAATGGACGCTGGAGGAGTTTTGCCGGGCGTTTTTCGAGGTCGATAACGTAGAGCTGAAATTCCGCGCCAGCCACTTTCCGTTTACCGAGCCAAGCGCGGAGGTGGATATCCGCTGCTCATGGGATAAGGGCCAGCTGAAAATCGGCGAGGGTGATGACTGGATGGAAATTCTGGGCAGCGGCATGGTGCATCCGAAGGTTTTGAGCGCGGCGGGCGTGGACCCTGCGGAGTATCAAGGCTTCGCTTTTGGCATCGGCATTGATCGGCTGGCGATGCTGAAATACGGGATTCCTGACCTGCGGGCGTTTTTTGATAGTGATTTGAGATGGCTGCGGCATTACGGGTTTGCGAGCTTGAATGTGCCGAATATGCGGGGGGGGATTTAGGTGACTGACCCGTCTATTACTGATTGGATTGGAGCTATTTCGAGCGCCTTAGGTGTAATTGTGGTCGTTGTTGGCCTGCTGGTTGCGTTCAAACAGCTCGCGGCATGGAGAGTTGAAAAGAGGGCGGTAAGACGGTCAGAAATTGCTGAAGAACTATTAATTGCAGCTTACAATGCTTCTGATTTACTAAAAAGTGTCCGCTCCCGATTTGACAGCATCCCAATCGAAAAAGACAAGGATAAAATTTTTCCGCTTCAAAGGCGATATGACCGGTTCTCAACTAATGCAGAAATTTTTAAATCGCTAAGGCAAGCTCAATTTCGCTCAATTGCAATAATAGGAAATGAGGAAGTTGATTCAGCAGTGAATACTCTTTTCAAGATTCGCGGTGAAATTATGTCGACGATCGAAATATACGCAGATTTCGTCAGAGACGATGCATTGAGTGATTTGGAGGCTGATGAGCTTGTTGGTTATAGAAAGACAATGTTCGGTAGTTACGGTGAAACGGACGAGTTGGGCCAACGTCAATTGAAAGCGGTTGAGGAAATTGATAAGGGCTTGCGTGGTATTGCACGCTTGAATGGGAAATAACTTGCGAGCCGTGGCGGCGTCCAACATTGCCCAACAAAGGTGCGTGGAAACCACGCACCCTACCGCTTCGCCACCTTTCATGCACTGCATCACGGGTGCGGTTGCCAATCGCGATTACCAAGATGACGATGCGGTTATCGGCGACCTTACACGCCAAACCGTAGGGTGGGATTTATCCCACCACCACGCCAGCGGTGGGATAAATCCCACCCTACAATCGCTCTTGGAAACCTTGCGTTTCTGCATTACACCTCACTACAAGCGGAATGACCCGAGAGAGACCCATGAAATTTACCCTGAACTGGCTGAAAACCCATCTCGATACCGAGGCGAGCCTTGATGAAATCACCGAGGCGCTCACCGATCTCGGGCTTGAGGTCGAGGGGGTGGAAAACCCCGCCGATACGCTTGGTGCGTTTCGCCTGTGCCGGGTGATCGAGGCCATGCAGCACCCCAATGCGGACCGGCTGCGGCTTTGCCGGGTGGAGACCTATCCCGATGGTCCCGATGGCCGCACCGAGGAGGTGCAGGTGGTGTGTGGTGCCCCCAATGCGCGCACGGGGCTGGTTGGTGTTTTTGCGCCGGTCGGGGCCTATGTGCCGGGCATTGATCTTACCCTGAAGCCGGGTAAAATCCGCGATGTCGAGAGCCTCGGTATGTTGTGTTCCGAGCGCGAGTTGCTGATCTCGGACGAGCATGACGGCATTATCGACCTGCCTGCCGATGCCCCGCTTGGCGCGCGCTTCATTGATTACCTGGATCGCAACGACCCGGTGATCGACATTGCCATCACCCCCAACCGCCCCGATGCGCTGGGCGTGCGCGGCATTGCGAGAGACCTCGCCGCGCGCGGGATGGGCAGGCTGAAACCCGCACCGGCGGCCAGTATCGGGGGCAGCTTTCCCTGCCCGCTCAAGGTCAGCATTGATGAAGGCACATTGAAAGACGCGCCGCTATTTGCCGGCCGGCTTATCAGGGGTGTCAAAAACGGCCCCTCGCCGCAATGGTTGCAGGATCGTTTGCGCGCCATCGGGCTGCGGCCAATCTCGGCGCTGGTGGATGTGACCAATTTCCTCACCTATGATCGCAACCGCCCGCTGCATGTGTTTGACGCGGACAAGGTTTCAGGTGATTTTCGGGTGCATTACGCCAAGGGTGGTGAGGCGCTGATGGCGCTGGACGAGAATGAATATACCCTTGAAGCCGGTATGATGGTGATCTCGGATGACAACGGCGCGCAGAGCATTGCCGGTATTATGGGGGGCGCGGCGACCGGCTGCTCGGATGATACGCAAAACGTGTTTGTCGAGAGCGCCTATTGGGCGCCGATTGCCATTGCCATGGCCGGGCGAAAACTGAAAATCAACTCCGACGCCCGCTACCGCTTTGAGCGTGGCATTGACCCGGGCTTCACCCCTGAGGGGTTGGATATTGCGACCGCGATGATCCTCGAGATTTGCGGCGGGGAGGTCTCCGAAATGGTAATGGCGGGGGAAGTGCCCGACACGAGCCGCGCCTATAAGCTGGACCCTTCACGGGTGGTCTCGTTGGTGGGGATGGAGATTGCCGAGGCCGAGCAAATCCGCATTCTCACCGCGCTTGGCTTTGAGGTGGATGACCTGATGGTCTCGGTGCCAAGCTGGCGGCCCGATGTGCAGGGCGAGGCTGATCTGGTGGAGGAAATCGCCCGCGTGGCCAGCCTGACCAAGCTGATTGGCAAGCCCCTTGCCCGGCCCGGCACCGGGGTGATGAAGCCGGTGCTGACTCCGGCGCAAAACCGGCTGATGCATTTGCGCCGCGCATTGGCGCTGGGGCTGAACGAGTGTGTGACCTATAGCTTTATCGACCAGAAATCGGCCGAGCTGTTTGGGGGCGGATCGGATGCCGTCAAGCTCAGCAACCCGATTTCATCTGAGATGAGCCATATGCGCCCCGATATTTTGCCCAGCCTTTTGCAGGCGGCGGCGCGCAATCAGGCGCGCGGCGAGGCGGATATGGCGCTGTTTGAAATCGGGCAGGGGTTTGACGGGCCGGAGCCGGAAAACCAGCGCACCATGGCTTGCGGCATTCGTGTGGGCAGCACCGCGCCGCGCAACGCGTTTGGCACCCGGCGCAATGTGGATATCTATGACGCCAAGGGCGATGCTGAAGCCGCGCTCAAGGCCATCGGCGCGCCGGTGGGCAACCTTATGGTGCTGCGAAATGCGCCTGACTGGTTCCACCCCGGCCGCTCGGCGGTGCTGTCACTCGGCCCGAAAAACCCCCTCGCAGTGTTTGGCGAGCTGCACCCCAAGGTGCTGAAGGAAATGGGGGTAAAGGGCGCGGCTGTCGGCTTTACCATCTTCCCTGACAATGTGCCGCTGAAAAAGGCCAAATCCAAAACCCGCCCGGCACTTGGCGGCTCTGACCTACAAGCGGTCGAGCGCGATTTCGCCTTTGTGGTGGATGCAGAGCTTGAGGTCGAAAAGCTGATGAAAGCCGCCAAGGGAGGGGATAAAAAGCTGATCGAGGCGGTATCGGTGTTTGACATTTTCAGCGGGGCCAAGGCCGAGGCGGCGATGGGGGCGGGCAAGAAATCGGTGGCGATTTCGGTGCGTATACAGCCCAAAGATGCCACGCTGACCGATAAGGAAATCGAGGCCATTTCGGCTAAAATAGTGGCCTCTGTGGCCAGGCAAACAGGCGGAGAACTAAGATCATGAAAGTATATCTGAGTGGAGAGATCCACAGCAACTGGCGCACCGAGATAGAGACAGCAGCGGCTGATCTGGATGTGGAATTCAGCGCGCCGGTGACCGACCACGCAACCTCCGACGATGCCGGGGTGATCATCATGGGGGCGGAGGAAAACAAGTTTTGGCACGACCATAAAGGAGCCAAGCTCAACGCCATCCGCACCCGCAATGCGATCGAGGCCGCCGATATCGTGGTGGTGCGGTTTGGCGAAAAGTATAAGCAGTGGAACGCCGCGTTTGACGCGGGCTATGCCGCCGCCAAGGGCAAGGCGCTGATCGTTATGCACGGCGCGGATCACCAGCACGCGCTCAAGGAAGTGGACGCCGCCGCATTGGCCGTAGTGGAGACCCCGGAGCAGGTGGTGGAGATTTTGCGCTACACCCTGAGCGGCGAAGCGCCAAAAATGTCGTGAAATCCACCTGCATATTTTGACCTTACTTCCAGATGTGGTATGCTGCACCCGAGCAACCACAAGGGAGGTATCATGCTTAAAGAATTTAAGGAGTTCATTGCCAAGGGCAATGTGATGGATATGGCGGTCGGGATCATCATCGGCGCGGCATTCACAGCGATTGTGTCGTCATTGGTGGCTGATCTGATCAACCCGATCATCAGCCTGTTTACCGGGGGTATCGATTTTTCCAGCATGATGATCATGCTCAGCGATGACCCGGAAGCGGGGGCGTTTAAATATGGTTCCTTCATCATGGCGATCATCAATTTTGTGATCGTGGCTTTTGTGGTTTTTATGTTGGTGAAAGCCGTGAACAAGGCAAAATCGGCGGCTGAAGGGCCGGAAGAAGAGGCTGCCCCAGAGGCACCAAAAGGGCCAACGCAAGAAGAGTTGCTGGCCGAAATCAGGGATTTGCTGAAAAAGGCATAAGCTTGCCGCAGGCCCGGTTTTGCGCCGCCATGGCAACCCCATGGCGGCGGTTTTTTATTTTCCAAGCGCCAGCTTGGGGGAGAGCACGTCAATTTCCAGTGCTTTGCCCACGGCCATATAGGTCAGGTGGCCTTTATGGGTGTTGAGGCCGCGCAGCAGGTGTTCGTCCTCCTCCAGCGCCTGTTGCCAGCCTTTATCGGCCAGCGCCAGCATGAAGGGCATGGTGGCGTTGCCCAGCGCCAGAGTGGCGGTGCGGGCGACCGCGCCGGGCATATTGGCCACGCAATAATGCATAATGCCGTCCACATCAAAGATCGGGTCGTCATGGGTGGTGGCGCGCGAGGTTTCAAAACACCCGCCCTGATCAATCGCCACATCCACCAGCGCCGCGCCGGGCTGCATGGTGCCAAGCATTTCGCGGCTTACCAGCTTGGGCGCGGCGGCACCGGGGATCAGCACCGCGCCGATCACCATATCGGATTCCGCCACCAGCTCGGCCAGATTGCCCTTGGAGGAATAGCGGGTGTTGAAAACATTACCGAACACATCATCAAGGTAGCGCATACGTGGCAATGACATATCAAGCACGGTCACATCCGCCCCCATGCCCGCCGCAATCCGCGCCGCATGGGTGCCAACAACGCCGCCGCCAATCACTGCCACCCTGGCCGGCTCCACCCCGGGCACGCCGCCCATCAGCACCCCGCGCCCGCCATTGGCCTTTTGCAATGTCCAGGCCCCCATTTGCGGGGCCAGCCGCCCGGCCACTTCCGACATCGGCGCGAGCAGCGGCAGGCCCCCATGGCTGTCGGTCACGGTTTCATAGGCAATCGCGGTCACGCCGCTTTGCAGCAGCTCTTCGGTTTGTGGCCGGTCAGCCGCCAGGTGCAGATAGGTGAAAAGCACCTGCCCCTCGCGCAGTTGCGCCCGCTCAACGGCTTGCGGCTCTTTCACTTTCACCACCATCTCGGCTGTGGCGAAAATCTCCTCGGCGGTGTCAACAATCCGCGCTCCGGCATTGATGTAATCCTCGTCGGTGAAGCCCGCCCCGACCCCGCCATTTTGTTCGATGATCACCCGGTGGCCATGATGCACCGCCTCTTGCGCGGCGGCGGGGGTGATTCCGATCCGGTATTCCTGATTTTTGATTTCCTTGGGGCAACCGATCAGCATGGGTATCTCCTTGAGGCTTTGAGGGTCGTTACCCCCTTTTGCGCCTCCCGCCGCGGAATTGCTTTGATATTTGCATTGTGTTGTAGCTTAATTTCGGGATAATCTTCTCAAATAGCATTAAAATTTCGAAGGATATTGCAATGAACGGAATGGACGCGCTTGATATCAAGCTTTTGAATGCCCTGCAAAAGGATGGCCGCATGTCCAATGCCGAGCTGGCCGATCGGGTGGCGCTTTCGCCCTCGGCCTGCCACCGGCGGGTGCAGCGGCTGGAGCGGGACGGGGTGATCCGCAACTATGTGGCGCTGCTCAACCCGCGCGCGGTGGACCGGCGCGCCACGGTTTTTGTTGAAATCACCCTCAAGGGGCAGGCCGAGGAGATATTGCAGGATTTCGAGCGGCAGGTGGCGCTGATCCCCGATGTGCTGGAATGCCACCTGATGGCCGGGGTGGCGGATTATCTGCTCAAGGTGGTGGTGCGCGATACCGATGATTTTGCCCGCATCCACAAGCAATATCTGGCGCGTCTGCCCGGTGTGGCGCAGATGCAAAGCAGCTTTGCCCTGCGCACGGTGTTCAAAACCACAGCCCTGCCGCTTTAATTCGCCCCCAGCAGGGCCTGCCCGGCCTGGGCGAGGGTGCTGCCGAGATCGTCAAACCATTTGCCGCCGGTGCTGCTTTTACGCCGCACCAGCCCGATCACTCTTGCCGGCTGTGGCTCCGGGAAACGCATCAGCGCCATTTCCGGCACGGCTTTTTGCTCATGGGAGAGGGCGATTTCCGGCAGGAAGGTCAGGCCAAAGCCCTCACCGGCCAGCCGGCACAGGGTGGAAAGCGACGAGGCGCTCAGATCAACCCGGGTTTCGGAGCGTTGCAGCGCACAGACCTCCAGCGCCTGCTCGGAAAGGCAATGCCCCTCTTCGAGCAGCAACAGGCTGTCGGGGTCCAGCGTGGCCGGGCGCACATGATCGGGGGCGGATTGCAGCGCGCCGATCTGCGCCTTTGAGCCAGCCAGCAGGAAGTGGTCTTCAAATAGCGGCAGCTCGATCAGCGAGGGCACCCCCGAAGGCAGGGCAATGACCGCCGCATCAAGCTGCCCCTCTGCCAGCGCCTGCAGCAAACGCTCGGTGCGGGATTCGCGCACCCGCAGATCAAGCCCGATATTCTGGGCGCGCAGCATCGGCAGGGCGGCAGGCAAAAGATAGGGCGCAACCGTGGGAATAACCCCGAGGCTGACCGGCGCTGCCAGCCCGCCCCGCAGGCGCACACTGTCTTGCAGATCACGCATTTGGGATTGCATGATCTTGGCATGGCGCAGCACCTCCTGCCCAACCGGGGTGAGGATTACATCGCGCGGTTGGCGCTCGACCAGCTTGGCCCCAAGCCGCGCCTCCAATTCCTTGATCTGGGTGGAAAGCGCGGGCTGGGTCACATGCACCTGCGCCGCCGCCCGGCCAAAATTGCGCATCTTGGCCAGAGCGATGAAATAGGAAAGCTGTTTATAGGTCACATCCATAAGAAAATATTATCGTAATACAAAATAAATTCAATTTCTTTTTATCGAATTTCCGATTTATCCTGCCCCCATCAAACAAAACAAAGGAGAAACGATATGCCTAAGCGTTTAACCACCACCGCCGGTGCGCCGATCGCCGATAACCAGAATTCACTGACCGCCGGCCCGCGCGGCCCGGTTTTGCTGCAAGATTACCAGTTGCTGGAAAAGCTCGCCCACCAGAACCGCGAGCGGATTCCCGAGCGCACCGTGCATGCCAAGGGCTGGGGGGCGTTTGGCACCCTGCGCATCACCAATGATATTTCAAAATACTCCCGCGCCAGGATCTTTTCCGAGGTTGGCAAGGAGACCCCGATGCTGGCGCGGTTTTCGACCGTGGCTGGCGAGCAGGGCGCGGCGGACCATGAGCGCGACGTGCGCGGCTTTGCGCTGAAATTCTATACCGAAGAGGGCAACTGGGATATGGTTGGCAACAACACGCCGGTGTTTTTCATCCGCGACCCGTATAAGTTCCCGGATTTCATCCACACCCAAAAGCGCCACCCGCGCAGCAACCTGCGCTCGCCCACGGCGATGTGGGATTTCTGGTCGCTCAGCCCCGAGGCCATTCATCAGGTGATGATCCTGATGTCGGATCGCGGCTTGCCGCAAACCCCGATGCAGATGAACGGCTATGGCAGCCATACCTATAGTTTCTGGAACGAGGATGGCGAGCGTTTCTGGGTGAAATTCCACTTCAAAACCATGCAGGGCCATGCCCATTACACCAATGAAGAGGGCAATGCCAAAATCGGTGAAACCCGCGAGGGCTATCAGGAATCGCTCTATGGCAGTATCGAGGATGGCAATTTCCCGAAATGGCGTTTCATGGTGCAGATCATGCCGGAGAAAGATGCGGAGAAAACCCCCTATAACCCGTTTGACCTCACCAAGGTCTGGCCGCATGCGGATTATCCGCTGATCGAAGTGGGCGAGATGGAGTTGAACCGCAACCCCGATAATTATTTCGCCGAGATCGAGCAGGCGGCGTTCAGCCCGTCCAATATCGTGCCCGGCATTGGGTTTTCTCCCGATAAAATGTTGCAGGCGCGGGTGTTTTCCTATGCGGATGCCCATCGCCACCGGCTGGGCACCCATTACGAGGCGCTGCCGGTCAACGCCCCCAAATGCCCGGTGCACCACTACCATAAAGATGGCGCGATGAACTTCATGGGCCAGCAAAGCGGGGTGACGGATGCCTATTACGAGCCAAACAGCTTTGATGGCCCGGCCGAAGATCCAGGCGTGGGCGAGCCGCCTTTGCGTATTTCGGGTGATGCCGACCGCTACAACCACCGCGAGGGCAATGATGATTACAGCCAGCCCCGCGCCCTGCTGGCGCTGATGGATGAGGGGCAGAAATCCCGCCTTTACGGCAATATCGCCGCGGCGATGGGCGGTGTGCCGCAAGATATAATCGAGCGGATGCTGGCCCATTATGACAAGGTAAGCCCTGAATACGGCGACGGCGTGCGCGCGGCACTGGCCGGGTAGCAAGCTTGATAAACAGATGGCGGGGCGGCTCAGCCCTGCCATGTCCTATGGTTAGCGTTCATCCTGATTGAAGCAGTAAAGCAGAACGGGTCGGTCCTCAGGCTTTGTTCATATGGGTTTTGATGCGTATAATCGAGCGCAAAACCTACAGACTAGACGAACTGCTGTTACCAGATTACAGTCCAAGCGTGTGGGTGGAGAACGCCTATGGGCGACTTACAAATTTGGGCTATAGAAATGATAAAAGAGATCCGTCTAAAGCGGTTCAAGCGATTTGAAGATGAGGCCTTTCAGCTTTTAAACGAAGGTGTATCGATTTTCGCTGGCCCAAATAGCAGTGGTAAGTCTACCCTGCTGCAAGCACTTGCAGTTTGGTCATTCGGTGTAATGGTTGTTCGGCAGTTTAAAGGGGAGGCGGCCCTATTAGAGGGGCATGATGGTCAGGGCGCGGGGCTATCCAAGGATGATTTCACACCAATAAACATACCTGACTTACGTCATTTATGGTTCAATCTCAAATCCCAGTTGCCAAATGAAGGTTACTCAATGGCAATCACTGTGAAATGGGATGGCCTTGATGGTGAGCATCACCTTACGATGGCATTCTCGCTCGTTCAGGACCGGCTCTTTGCGAAGGCTGTTGATTCCAATTTGCAAAAAAATACCAAAATTCCACAAATCGTTTATGTCCCACCAGTTGCTGGTGTCGACGCTAGAGAGGAGTTTGCCACACCTGCAAAAAGGAGGGCGATGCTCGGGCGGGGGTTGGCTGGCTCTGTTCTCAGGAATTTTCTTTTAGACCTTGAGGCAGCGAATAGAGAATTACGAAAAGAAAAAATGGGCGAAAAGAAAAAGCTTGCACCGAAAGACCTAGAAGAAATCCGGGCTAACGATCCATGGGAGCTTCTTAATATATCTATGCGAGAAACATTCAATCTAGAACTTAGGGTGGTACCATTCAACGCTGAATTTCACTCTATCATCAAGGTAGAAGTTGTTCCCAAAAAGAAAGATGGAAACTCTTGGCGTAATAATGGTCCCACGCGCGACCTCATGGTTGAAGGTGCGGGCGCGCAACAATGGCTGACTGTTCTCGCTTTTGCTCTGACAACGGAAACCGACGTATTACTTCTTGATGAGCCGGACGCACACCTCTTTACAAAGCTAAAACTAGAGTTACTGGATGGGCTATGTGACATAACGAGCAGGGGACTACAGATATTGATGGCAACCCATGCTACCGAGATACTGAAACGCCATCCGATCAGCCAAATTATGGATTTTGGCGTGAAGCATCCACGATACCTCAAAGAGGATGTTCAACGAATTAGGTTAATAACGGGGTTGGGCGATGACTATTCTCCGTTGATCGACAAAGCTCGAATCAGCCGCTGTATTCTTTTTGTGGAAAACGATAGCGACGCAAGAATACTGAGAGCGATCGCAAAAACTTGTGGTTACAACTGGCCAGATAACATTGCGATTCAAGCAACCACAGATCCACATAGCTGTCGGTTGCGTCTATATCGCACCCTTCTTGAAGCCATAGATGGCCTCAAAGCACTCAGTATCCGGGATCGAGATAACGGTGCTCTTAAAAATGTTAATCCCGACACGTTACGTGACAAGGGGGTGGAAACGACAGCCTACCCCGATTTTTTGGCTCGAACGTGGCGTAGGCGAGAGATAGAAAATTATGCGCTTGTTGCCGAGGCAATCTTTGCAGATGGGACAATAAGCCGGGAGGATGTCGAGAAATGGTGGAAAGATAGGGGGTGGGCTTGGCCACAAAACATGAGTGTTGAAGATATCTTCTTGGATTGCGACATCAAAGTGCCATTGAAAACATTGCTTAGGGGCAAATCTGTGGAGAACTTTCTTAAAGGGTTAAAGGATGCGCATATCCACAAAGATTTAAAGCTAATAGCACGTGAAATATGTAATTTGCGGCAACCTAACGCGTGACTTTCACTCAATTCACCATCACGTCACTAAGCCCTGAAGCATAGCAAGAGGGAGCACTGGGTGGTCGCGGGCACCCAACTTTGCATTCAGGGAAAGACTGGAAGATACTGGCTGGGGAACCAGGATTCGAACCTGGACTAACAGAGTCAGAGTCTGCGGGTCTACCGTTAACCTATTCCCCAATCAGATACGCCATTTACGCCGCGAAACCATCAAGGTCAAGGCTGGTGGCCGATGAATAATCAATATTTCGTTGATCAGGTGAATATGCCCAATAAAGCTGCTATAGAGGCGCAAGGGAGATGCTCATGCGGATATTGGCTTTGATACTGGTGCTTTTGGGGCAGCCGGCGGTGGTGCTGGCGCAAGAGATCATTTCGGCGCGTTACGGCGGGCCGACCCGCGCTTATGATCACGGCATTCTGGGGGACAAGGTAGAATATGCCAAGCTGATCCTGCGGGTGGGGTCTGAGCGGCGCCGGGTGGTAATCGACGTGGGCG
>WFQA01000180.1 GCA_015487255.1 Paracoccaceae bacterium
GACCCCGGGGCCGAGGAGGCGCTTTATGATATGCATTCGATGCAGGATTTTTGCGGCTTGGACCTCGCCCATGATGCTATTCCAGATGAGACAACCATCCTCAATTTCCGCCACCTGCTGGAGCGCCACACCCTCACCGAGGCGCTGGTGGCGGCGCTGCCGAATGTGGAGGTGATCGAACCGGAGGTGCTGGAGCCTATAGTGATTGAGTGAAAATAGCGCGCCCTGAAGATGAGGCGCGCTATTTAAAAAAGGAGGGACCGACAGACATTTGGCGATTACGGTTGTTTCGCCCAAATTCGGGCAAATTGTTAAAAGCTGGGCGGCTCTTGTTTGAGAATTTTTTCCACGTCACTTCTAAAGTCGGCCCTTTTCCCGTCGCGATATGGAATAACGTCATCTACGCGAAATGCAACGCTACTTAGAGAAGTAAACACAGTATCAAAAAAAGCTATTTTTTTCATCGCAACGAAATATTTGAATATCTCAAATAGTGGTGTGGTGGTATCAGTTTTCGGTTCATTTTTTAGATTTTGGAGTTTTTCTGTCATGGCCTGAATGTCTAAATACTTTTCAATTGAGCTGGCAACAAAGGCGGCATGGCCACTCGCTTGAGAGATGAAGTGGATTGAACGAGAGATGCGATTGGTTGCAAAAAACACCAAAATTGCCAATATTTGCCACCAATTGCTTGCAATCCATTCAAAATATGTTGCACCCCAAAAGGAGAGCTGTGCCGCTTGAAGGCTTGACTGCCATAGGCTGATTTTGACAGCTGGAAATTGGCTTAGACTCAGGAAAAATCCCCAGAAAATTCCAGCCACAACAAACAGTTTAAATACAAATTTTGCAAATATAGTTAGGTAGCCTATAAACACCCCAGCCAATAACAGCGCCATTTGAATCCCATTACACATGTTGATTTCCTCTATGTTGTGTCGGCTAACCCAACAATTAAAATTGTCTTGAGATAAAGTTAATATCATTTGGGGGTTTTTGTCATGCCAATTGTATCGTTTCTGTGTAGGCGCATAGATAATACTCACTAGTAATTTTGTTTCCCCCAAAAAAGGAACGCGCCCCGAAAGGGGGCGCGTGCAAGGTTTTTGAGGGGGTGGGGGATTTCATCCCCCTTGGCTACGCCAATTCACCCCTAATGTCCACAGACCCTAGGATATTTGGACAATTTGGAAGAATTAGTTTTTCTCTTTGTCGACCATTTTACCTGCCGAAATCCACGGCATCATGCCGCGCAGGGTTTCGCCGACTTTTTCGATCTGGTGCTCGTCATTGATCCGCCGGGTGGCTTTGAAGCTCGGCTGGCCAACCGCGTTTTCCAGCATGAAATCACGCACGAACTTACCGTTTTGAATATCCGTCAGCACGTCTTTCATGCGCTTTTTGGTCTCTTCATAAGGCAGAATGCGCGGGCCGGAAACATATTCGCCATATTCCGCTGTGTTAGAGATCGAATAATTCATGTTGGCAATGCCGCCTTCATAGATCAGGTCAACAATCAGCTTCACTTCGTGCAGGCACTCGAAATAGGCCATTTCCGGCTCATAACCGGCCTCGACAAGGGTTTCAAAACCCATGCGGATCAGCTCGACAAGCCCACCGCACAGCACGGCCTGTTCGCCAAACAGGTCGGTTTCGCATTCTTGCCGGAAATTGGTTTCGATAATACCCGAGCGCCCGCCACCAATGGCCGAGCAATAAGAAAGCCCGATTTCCATGGCTTTGCCGGAAGCATCATTATGCACCGCCACCAGGCAGGGCACGCCGCCGCCTTTGGTGAACTCGCCGCGCACCGTGTGGCCGGGGCCTTTGGGGGCCATCATGATGATATCCACGCCTGCTTTTGGCTCGATCAGGTTGAAATGGATGTTGAGCCCATGGGCAAAGGCGATCGCCGCACCCTCGCGGATATTGTCATGCACATATTTTTTATAGGTTTCGGCCTGCAGCTCATCGGGCATGGTAAACATGATAAGGTCACACCAGGCGGCAGCTTCGGCAATGCCCATCACTTTCAGCCCCTCGCCTTCGGCCTTGGCTTTGGATGGCGAGCCGTCACGCAGGGCGACAACCACGTTCTTGGCACCAGAGTCGCGCAGGTTCAGCGCGTGGGCATGGCCTTGGGAGCCATAGCCGAGAATGGCCACTTTCATGTCTTTGATCAGGTTGATATCGCAATCGCGGTCATAATATACGCGCATGGTTTTTCCCTCGTTGGTTTGGACTGGGGGTAGCATAGCGGGGTTTTGTAAAAATACCTTTTGAATATCGGGTGAAATGCTGATAGTTCGAGAAATATATGCGCAAAAAGCAGATATACTGGAATAATTATGCAGATAGATGATATCGATCGCCGGATTCTGCGGCATCTGCAAGTGGATGGCAGCCAGACCATGGCTGAGCTGGCCACCAAGGCGGGGCTTAGCAGCGGTGCCTGCTGGCGGCGGGTGGAAAAGCTGGAGGCCTCGGGCGTGATCATGGGCCGCGAGGTGGTGCTGGATTACCGCGCCATGGGGTATGCGGTGGAGGTGTTTTTGCGCATCACGCTGGATAAAACCCAAAGCAGTGCTTTTGACGAATTCACCAAAGCCGCGCGGCAAATACCGGAGGTGGCCGGCATTCAAACCCTGCTCGGGCGGGTTGATATTCGCATGGATGTGCGGGCGCGTGATTTGGCGCATTATCAGGAGATTTACAAGGCCCGCATTCTGGCCCTGCCGCATATTTCGGATATCGAGGCCTTGATGCTGATTTCGGAAGTGAAAAACACCGAGGCCCTGCCGCTATGATCGAGCTGGATGAAAAAGACCGGGCAATCTTGCAGGCCCTGAAAGCTGACGGCGGGCTGAAGGCGGGTGAGGTTGGCAAGATGGTGGGCCTGACCCAGCCCGCCACATGGCGGCGGATCAGGCGTTTGCAGGAGGGCGGGGTGATATTGGGCCGCCGGGTGCGGCTCAACCGGGTGGCGCTGGGTTTTGAGGTGGTGGTTTATCTTGGCGTCAAACTGGCCGCCAAGGGCCGGGCGAGCCTGGAGGATTTCGAGCGCGCGGTTTGCGCCATCCCCGAGGTGCAGCTGGTGCAGCATGTGCTTGGGGTTTATGATTACCGCCTGAAAGTGGTAGCGCGGGATTTATCCGATTTCGAGCGTATCCTGCGGCGGCGGATCATGACCCTGCCCGGGGTGGGCGAGGTGGAAAGCAATGTGATGCTTTCGGAGATCGGATAAAGCCCTGACCGCCGAGCGCAGCGAGGCCATGGCCCAAGCGCATGTGTGTTTTGCGCAGCAAAATACATATGCGGAGGGCGCCAAGACCGGCTCATTGGAACCGGAAAGGGTCAGAGAACTTTCAAGCAGTGAACAGCCCCTTGGTTTTACAACAGCTTTGCTGCATCCCAAAGCGCATCCATTTCCGTCAGTGTAGATTGCTGCGGCAGTTTGCCGTTGTCTTTAAGTGCGGCCTCTACTGCATTGAACCGGCGGGTGAACTTGGCATTGGCCTTGCGCAGGGCCTGCTCGGGAACCACCCCGAGATGTCGACCCAAGTTGGTGATCACAAACAAAAGATCACCAAATTCCTCCTCAACCTCCTCCGCGCTCAAATTATTGTGCGCCTCGACCAGCTCAGCGGATTCTTCCTTGATCTTGTCCAGCACCTGCGTGGTTTCCGGCCAGTCAAACCCAACCCGCGCGGCCCGGTTTTGCAGCTTGAACGCCCGGGTCAGGGCGGGCAGGTTCAGCGCCACCCCGTCCAGCACCGAAGCGGGCGCGCCGCGCTCGGCCGCTTTTATCGCTTCCCAATCCAGCACTTGCTGCGCGGCGGATTTCTCCTGGCTTTCCCCGGCAAACACATGCGGATGCCGGGCGATCATTTTATCGGCAATCACCTGCACCACGGCGTCAAAATCAAACAGCCCGGCCTCATCCGCCATCTGCGCATGATAGATTACATTGAGCAGCAAATCCCCCAACTCACCGGGCAATTCACCCCATGCCTGCCGCTCGATCACATCGGCCACCTCGTAGGCCTCTTCCACGGTATAAGGCGCGATGCTGGCAAAATCCTGCTCGATATCCCACGGGCAGCCGCTATCAGGGTCGCGCAGGCGGCGCATGATCTCCAGCAGGCGGGTGATGCCGATGGTGCGGTTATGGATTGTCTCGTCAGCATTCATCGGGTGACCATCAGCCTTTCCAGCCCGTGGAAGTGGTAGCTATTGCTATAAATCGGTTTTTCTGCCAAGGTCAGACCGGGGCAGGCGGCAAAGAGGGCGGGCATGGAATTCAGCATTTCCATCCGGGCCAGCGGCGCGCCGATGCAAAAATGCAGCCCCGCGCCAAAGGCAAGCTGCCGGGCGTTGTTGCGCGCGGGAAGGAACGCGCCGGGGTTTGCAAAAACCGCCGGGTCACGATTGGCTGCCGCCAGCAACAGCCCGACCTGCTCGCCGCGTTTGAAATCATGCCCGGCCACATTAACATCCATCAGCGCATAGCGGGTAAACATGTGCAAGGGTGGGTCAAAGCGGATAGTCTCTTCGATGATCTTCAGGTTTTGTTTTTCATCCGCGCCAAAACGCGCCCCGGTCTGCAACAGGGTTTTAGTCCCGTTTGAAATGCCGTGCACCGTGGCCTCATGCCCGGCATTAAGCAATAGGATACAGGTGGTTATCAGCTCTTCCTCGGTCAGTTTCTCACCCTGGTCCTTTGCCGAGATCAGCTCCGATATCAGGTCATCCCGCGGGGCCTTGCGCCGCTTTGCGACAAAACCGCTGATATATTCCATGAAGGCAATGGTTGCCGCTTCGGTGCGCTCTTCCAGCGCCCGGTCGCGGCGCGCCTGATAGATTGCCACCATATCATGCGACCATTTCAGCAGTTGCGGCGCCATCTCCTCAGGCACGCCAAGCAGGCGGCAAATAATGGTTACCGGAATGACTTCGGCAAAAGCCGGAAGCAAATCAAAGGGTTGATCCGGGAATTGGGCAGCCAGCTCTTGGGAGAGCGCGCGCACCTGCGGGGCCATGGCGTTGATCCGCCGCGCGGTGAAGGCGCGGGTGAGCAGGGCGCGGATGCGGGTATGGCTCGGCGGCTCGATCGCCAGAATAGAGCGACTTTCAAAAGCATAAAACTGGCGCAGATGGGGTGGCACTTCGGGGGCAAGATCGCCGGGCAATTCGGAGGCAAAACGGCGGTCGCGCAGCAGGGCATTGACCGTGGCGTGCTCTGCCGAGCACAAAAACCCGTAGTCTTTCCAATAAAATAGCGGGCCAGCTTCACGCATTTCATCATAGGTCGGGTAAGGGTTTTGCACAAAATCCGGTTCAAACGGGCTTTGCTCGATCATTGGGCGCGCTCCAACGCCTGCTCCAGATCATTTATCAGGTCATCCACCGCTTCTATGCCGATACTGAGGCGCAACAGCGTATCGGGCACCACCGAATTTACCCCTTCGACCGCCTTGCGATGCTCGATCAGGCTTTCAACCCCGCCAAGCGAGGTGGCGGGGATAAACACCTGGGTAAACCGCGCCAGATCATGAGCCGCGCTGGCGCTATGGGTCAGCAGCGAGAGCATGCCGCCAAAGCCGCAGGTCATTTGCCTTGCCGCAATATCATGCCCGGGGTGGCCGGGCAGGCCGGGGTAGAGCACCTGTGCGATTTTCGGATGATTTTCAAAATGCCGCGCGATTTTCAGCGCATTTTCAGAGGCGCGCTCATAGCGCAGATAAAGCGTGCGCAGGCCACGGATCAGCAGCCAGGCGTCAAACGGGCGGATGACATTGCCGAGTTGTTTGCGCAGCAGGGTGATCTCGCCCCATTGCGCATCACCCTTGGCGCAGGCCAGCACCCCGGCGCTGATATCGGAATGGCCGCCAAAATATTTGGTGCCGGAGTGGAACACATAATCCGCCCCAAGCTCCAGCGCCATGGTGGTGCAGGGCGGGGCTACGGTGCTGTCAACCACCAGCCGGGCGCCAACCGCATGGGCGGCACCGGCTGCCGCCCGGATATCCACCACATCCCAGCTCGGGTTGCTCGGGGTTTCGACCCAGACCAGCTTTGTCTCGTCCGTGATAGTATTTTCCAAAGCTTTTTCATCGCTTTGGTCAAAAAAGCTCAGCTTGATGCCGCGTTTTGCCTTCAGGTGTTTCAGCCAATCTATCGCGCCGTGATACATCACCTTTTGCGCGACCACATGGTCGCCGGTATTCAGGGTTTCGAGCAGGGTCACCACCGCGGCCATGCCCGAGGCAAATACCAGCGCCCCTGCCGCACCCTCCAGATCGGCCAGAATTTTCTCGGCCTGTTGCACGGTTGGCCCGCCATCGCGGGCATAGATATAGCTTTGGCGCGGGGCGTAATCCCCGTCCCGCGCAAAGGTGCTGGAAAGCTCGATCGCCGGCGTAACCGCGCCGGTGATTTCATCGATATGGCGCAGCGCCTGTGCCGCGCGGGTGGCCGCGCTTAGCCTGTTGGGCCGGCCCGGCATCAATCGTTGCCGCGATATGGCTCGACATATTGCAGTGCCATATCCCACGGAAAGAATATCCAGGTATCCTGGCTGACCTCGGTGATGAATGTATCAACCATCGGTCGCCCCATGGGCTTGGCGTAAACCGTGGCGATATGGGCCTTGGGATAGCGGGATTTGACCACCTCGAGGGTTTTGCCGGTATCGACCAGATCATCGATGATCAAAACCCCGTCACCATCACCGATGATATCGGCATCGGGCGCTTTGAGCACCACCGCTGCCGATTGCGCCTGATGGTCGTAGGATTTGATGCTGATGGTATCCACCGTGCGGATATCCAGCTCGCGCGCGATGATCATTGCCGGGGCCATGCCGCCACGGGTGATCGCCACCACCGCTTTCCAGTCCCCGCCCTCTGGTCCCATCTTTTCCAGCCGCCAGGCCAATGCCCGGCTGTCGCGGTGGATCTGGTCCCAGCTGATGTGAAAACCCTTTTCGTGGGGGAGACGCTCTGCCATTATTTCCGTCCTGTTATTACGTCGATATCGGGGGCATCCTCGGCCTTCATGCCAACGATGTGATAGCCGCAATCCACATGGTGGTTTTCGCCGGTAACGCCCGAGGAAAGCTCGCTGAGCAAATACATGCCCGCCTTGCCGACATCATCGGTCGTAACATTGCGGCGCAGGGGTGAATTCAGCTCGTTCCACTTGAGGATGTAGCGAAAATCACCGATTCCCGACGCGGCGAGGGTTTTGATCGGCCCGGCCGAAAGCGCATTGACCCGGATATTCTTTGGCCCCAGATCCATCGCCATATAGCGCACGCTGGCCTCAAGCGCGGCCTTGGCCACCCCCATGACATTATAATGCGGCATCACCCGCTCGGCCCCGTAATAGGTAAGCGTGAGCAGGGC
>WFQA01000181.1 GCA_015487255.1 Paracoccaceae bacterium
CCGTAAAGTTAAACTCATGGCACTGGTTGCCGCCGCCGTGGCGGCGCTGGCATATCTGTATGTGGGCACGGATTTGTTCAACAATAAAGATGTGCCGGTTGCCGCGCCGCCGGAGGATGCAGCGGCGGGTTCGGCCATGCCCGAAACCCCCGCGCCTGCCCCGCTGGAGGATGTGGCGTTGAGAATTGTCAACGCATCCTCGGGCGAGGAGGTTTTGCTCGATGGCGCCGCGCTGATGGCGCTGCCCCATGTGACCATAAATACCGAAAACGAATTTGTCGACGCGATGACCAGCTTCACCGGCCCGCTTGCGCGTGATGTTCTGGCGCTGGTTGGGGGCGTGGGCAGCACTGTGGTGCTGACAGCGGTTAATGATTATGCTGTCGAGGTGCCGGTCGAGGATTTCATGAAATATGATGTGGTCTTTGCCATGTCGGCAGACGGGGTGCGGTTTTCACGCCGCGATAAAGGCCCGATCTGGGTGATCTACCCGATGTCGGAAAACCCCGAATTGCAAGACCCGGTCTATAACGCCCGGCTAATCTGGCAGCTCGTCAAGGTGGAGCTGAAGTAAATTGCGCATAAAGCGGCAATTTTCCAAATTCCTGTTCGGTGGCGTCCTTCTTGTCGCCATCGGCGTCGCCGCGTTTGGCTTCTCGACCTTCCAGCACAATCTGGAGGCCATGCGGCAAGCCAGCCAGGAAAACATCTCCTGGTCCGCCGCGCAGCTCGAGCGCGAGTTGGCCCGGTTTCGGGATTCGCTGGGGGCATCGAGCGCGGGGCAATCCAGCTCCACCGCCGAGATCAACCAGCGCTTTGATGTGCTCTGGAGCCGGGTGGCTATTTTCCAGCGCGGCACGGTTGGCGCGCGGCTGCGCGAATATGACCGCGAGCAGAATGTCATCGGGCGGTTGTTTGAGGAGATGAAGCGCCAGGAGGTGGAGGTTGTCAGCATTTCGAGCTTTGATTTTACCACATTGGCAAATATCTCGCGGGCATTTTCCCCCTTTGAGCAAGAGCTTTATGCCCTGAGCCGCCGGGTGACGGTCGGGGAAGAGGAAAAAGCGGCCATTGTCAGGGAGCGGCTGCGCGAGGGGGCGCTTTTTGCGCTTTATGCCAGTATTCTGACGGTGGTTTTGGTGCTGGCGGCGATGGGGTATTTTGTGCTGGAGGGGCGGCGCTATCGCAAGCTGGCGGATGAAAACATGGTGCTGGCCGAGCAGTTCAAAACCGCCAGCGCGGTCAAATCGCGGTTTTTGACCATGATGAGCCACGAGTTGCGCACCCCGATGAACGGGGTTTTGGGCCTGCTGGCGGTGGCGCGCGAGGCACCCAGAGACCAAGAGCAAAAAGAGTTGCTCGATCAGGCGGACCGCGCCGCCAACCGGATGCTGGGCATGCTGACCGATATTCTGGATTTCGCCGCGCTGGAAAATGCGCAATTCGCGCTTGATGACAAACCGTTTTTTACCCGCGAGCTGCTGCTGGCCCTGCCCGAGCTGCTCGGGCCGGTGGCGATGCAGGCCGAGGCGCGGCTGCATGTGGATGCGGCGGGGAATCTGCCGCTGATGCTTTGCGGCGATGCCACGCGATTGCGGCGCAGTTATGCGCTGATGGTGACCTATTTTCTGGAAACGGCAGGCGCGCGCGATATTGCGCTGAAGCTTTCTTATGAAAACGGGCATTTGCTGGCGCGCATCGAGGTGGATTATCTGGATGGCGGCTGGTCGCCCGACCTGATTTTCGGTAAGCGCGATAGCAGCGCTGATAGTTTTGCCGCAGACGTACTTGGCCCGACGGTGGCGCGGGTATTGGTGGATAAAATGGCAGGCGAAATTCGGCAGGTCGAAACCGTTGATGGCAAGATCGTGCTGGAAATAGACGTGCCGGTCAGGGAAATGGAAACCCGCCGGCTCAAACTGTTGCTTGATATGCAATCCGCCCCGATGGAGATGATCTGCAAATCGGCGCTATCGGGGTTTTCTGTCGCGTATATTGATCGTGACACCCCGCAGGAGGCCGAAATTGTGCTGATGGAATCCGGCACTGCCAATGAGCAGGAAAAAGTGGCGCAAATGCGTAAAGCCAGCCCCGGGGCGCTGATTTTCGGCATCGGCCGCCCGCGCGCGCCAAAGGATTTTGATTTTGTCGCCGAGGTGCCGCTGGAGGCCGCGCAGCTGAAAAACCGCATCGCCGAGGTGATGGGCTAATATTTGGGTAACAATTTTGCTCTATTTAGGTCATACTGCAACCTGAAGATGACGGCGGCGAAAAATGCCGATTCGTAGAGGCGAAAAATTGACCCAAGCTGAACCGCGCGCGCAAAGAGCAACCATACCCGAGCCAGACCCGCAGCTGACCGCGCTGCTTTCCCATGATATCCGCTCTGCCCTGACCCGGGTGATGGGCGCCAGCCAGATATTGGAGGATACCGGGCTGGGCAAGGATGAGGCCGGCCATGTGGCGCGGATAAAATCCGCCGCACTTTATATCGATGATCTGCTTGCGCAAGCGCTGGAAGAGCCGGATACGCAGCCGGTCACCGAAGTTGAGCCGGTATTGGCCGAGCTGGAGTTGGTCTGGGCGGCGGAGGCCGAGCAGCAACAAGGGGCTTTTGTGCTGGTGCGCAAGGGAAATTTGCCCGATGCGTTGCATCTGCCCCGGCTGGATTTCATGCGGATATTCAACAATATCATCAGCAACGGGCTGAAGTTCTCCCATGGCGGGCTGCTGGGCATGCGGCTTTCGCCCGATGCGGATGGCGGGCTGCTGATCGAGGTGGAGGATGACGGGCCGGGCTTCAGCATTGAAGCGCAGGCGCGGCTGTTTTCCAGCCATGGCCGCCCGGATGAAAGCCCCGAGAGCGGCTCGGGCTATGGGCTTTATATTGCGCATTCACTGGTGCAAAAAGCCGGTGGAGAGATCCGCGCCGAAAACCGGCCATCGGGCGGCGCGCGGGTAACGGTGCGTTTTCCCGAAGATTTGCTGATGGTGCTGCCCCGGCCCGCCCCGGCCCCCTCAAGGC
>WFQA01000182.1 GCA_015487255.1 Paracoccaceae bacterium
AATTCGCGCAGCGCATTTGCCAGTGCCTCGGCCTCCGGCCCTTCGGTTTTGACCTCGATCTGCGTGCCCTTCGAGGCCGCCAGCATCAACAGGCCCATGATCGAATCCCCCCCCGCGCTTTCGCCGTCTTTATGCACGGTTGCGGTGGCATCATAGCGCTCGCATACTTCCACAAACTTGGCTGAAGCCCGCGCATGCAGGCCTTTTTCGTTCTTTATATCGAGGATCATCTATTCACCGTCCCTTTTGCACGGCACAAAAGAACTCATATATTTATGCCCTGATTCGCAGGCAATACGGGTTGCCTCATCAACGTTGAGATGGCGGGATTTGGCCAATTTTACCAAGAGTGGCAGGTTAGCCCCAAAAATTACCCGCTGCGCCCCGCTTTCGCAAGCGTTGATCGCCAGGTTGGATGGCGTGCCGCCAAACAGGTCGGTTACCACCACCACACCGTCACCATCATCTATATCGTTCACCGTTGAACTAATTTCCATTTGCTTACTGCGACGATCATCTCCCTGCGAGATGGAAATGGCGGCTGTGCCGGGCTGCACCCCGACCACATGCTCCATCGCCGCCAGATATTCCGCCGCCAAACCACCATGCGCCACAATTACGATCCCGATCACTTTGGCTTACTCCCTGCTGGCCAATGCTCCATTTCCTTATGCCTTGTGCTGGCCTTCCACCCTTGGTTTTGCAATCTTTCGGCCAGTTTCTCCGCGAGAAAAACTGATCGATGCTGCCCGCCGGTGCAGCCCATTGCCAGGCTGAAATAGGCTTTGCCTTCGGCTTGGTAAGCCGGTAGCAACAGATCAAGTAAATCATTCAACCGCTTGAAAAAGGGATCGAAATTTGTGTCTGCCTGCACATATTTGGCAACTTTGGGCGATAGTCCGGTAAGGGGGCGCAATGCTGGTTCCCAGTGCGGGTTGCGCAAAAAACGGCAATCGATCATCATATCCACGCCACGCGGCGTGCCGCGTTTATACGAAAAAGACTGCACCGAAATCACCAGACGCGCGGCCTTATCTTGCGAAAACCAGCGCGCCAGTTCCGCGCGCAGTTGGTGGGGAGAAAACTCGGAGGTATCGACCAGAATATCTGCCCGGGTGCGCAGCTCGCTCAACAATCTGATTTCGTGTTCGATCCCCAGGGAAGGCGAGCCATCAGGCGAAGCCGGGTGGCGGCGGCGGGTCTCGCTGAAGCGGCGCAAAAGCGCTTCGGAAGTGCAGTCCAGGTAAAGCAAAGTGGCGGTGCAATTAGGATTTTTATCAATACTATCAAGCACTTCAAGCAGCGCTTCACTGGAAAAACCACGCGTGCGGGTGTCAATGCCGATGGCTAAAGCGCCCGCTATTGTAGGGCCGGAAATGATCCGGTCCATTAAGCTGAGAGGCAGGTTGTCAATTGCCTCGATACCAAAATCTTCCATCGCTTTGATCGCGGTTGTGCGCCCGGCACCAGCTGGCCCGGTTACAATAATTATCTCCTGAAGCTGGTCACTTTTCACTTACATCACTCCCAGGCCAAAGCTGCCCATCCCCTAATAAGCACCAAATAATCGCGGTCAGCCCCGATACGCCCTTGCCACGAATCAGCGGTATCTTCACACCGAGAATCATCTGTGCTTCCGGGGGCGCTAAACGCCCTGCGCTAGTTTTATCCAAATTCACGATAAAAGCCAGCCTCGCGTGGTCAACCGAAGGCACGGATAAAAGACCAACCTTGCGCGCTTCGATCTTGCCTTTGATGCTTGATGGGCAAGAGAGGGTAATTTGACTGCCCTCCCGACGCAGATCAACCGCATCATCCGCCAGCAAGTCAGCCCCTAATGACATCAGTTCCAGCGCCAGTGTGGATTTGCCGGCTCCGGCCGCGCCAATCAGCAGCACTGCCTTCCCTTGCCGGGAAACCGCAGATGCGTGCAATCTACTCATCTGGGTAGCTTAACGATAAACAAGGCGCCACCTTCCTTAGTATTAGTTGCTGAAATATCACCGCCATGCGCATCAACAATCTGCTTTGAGATTGCCAGCCCAAGCCCGGAATGCTCGCCGAATTGCTCTTGCGGTCGCTCGGAGTAAAACCGGGAGAAAACATCCTGAAGATTGTCTTGAGGGATGCCTGGGCCGTTGTCACTCACCCTGATTTCAAGCCCGTCTTCACCATGGTCGCTCGCCTGAACCTTGACCCAGCCATTATCGGGGGCAAAGCTCAGCGCATTTGAAATCAAGTTGGTGAACACCTGCGCCAAACGGCTTTTCAGCCCGCGAATCACGCAATCACTCACCGTAATCTCAAGCTGAAACTGCACATCGTCGCGCTTGCCGCGCGCCGAAAAATTCTCAACCATTTCGCGCAACAAAGCACAAATATCCATCTCTTCCCATGTGTCCCGTACCAGCTCTGCCTCCAGCCTCGAAGCGTTGGAAATATCGGTTACCAGCCGGTCCATGCGCTCCACATCGCTGGAAATTACCGCTAAAAGAGCTTTTTGGGAATCCTTATCCTGCACATATTCCAGTGTTTCCACTGCTGAACGCAATGATGTTAAAGGGTTTTTTATTTCATGCGCCACATCGGCGGCGAAGGATTTATTTTCGTCTATCCGGTCGAGCAGGGCGTCGGTCATGTTGCGCATCGAGCGTGAAAGATCGCCGATTTCATCGGGCCTTGCGGTCAAATCCGGAATATTGACCCGGGCGAGGTTTATTTTTCCGCCCTGATCATCATGGGCTTTTTGTGCTGCCGCCGAGAGCCGCCGCAACGGGCGGGCGATGGAATTGGCCAAAACCATTGACAAGATTATCGACGAAAGCGTGGCCAACAAAAACATTTGCAATATTTGCTCTCTTGCCGTGCGAATTATCGTATCAATCTCGCCGGGCCGGGTTGATATGAGGATTGCGCCACCCACCCCCGATAGCGGCAGGGCCACGGCTATATATATCTCACCGCCAACCGACAGTACCGCATTTTTGGTGCGTTCATTTGTTACCACCGCCTGCCTGGCCAGTTCGGCCAACTGTCTTTGCAGGTTTTGTTCGTTATCTGCCGGTGTAACTCCGCCAAGCGGGGCGGAAATGTTTGCCCAGATATTCTGAAAAACCCCGGTGGGTGTATCTTCTGCCGGCTCTGTCGTGATTTTTCGACTGGGTGGCGCATAGGTCAATTCTATCTGTCCGTTGTTTCCATAGACCTGCACTATCGAATTGGACTGAACCGCGAGGCTGTTGAAAAAGCCTTTGAAGGTTTCGCTTTGAATATCGCCGTAATCCGGGTCATCCGCATGGCTGCGGATCGCGGCGGCAATCATTTCGGCCTGTTGGGCTAATATCTCGCTTCTGAATTCAACCTCGGCCTCTTGCGCTTGATTTAAGTATAGCACGCCACTAACCAGAATGCCGAGCGCGATCAGGTTGAAAAGTATAATTTTACGCGCCAGCGGCGAGCGGTTAAATACAAACCACCGCCGCGATTTTATCGGACGGATATCGCCACGCTCGGGGGGGAGCAAGCTGGCTGGTATATCCTTTTTTGCGCCCATTTATGCCTCGTTATAGCGGTAGCCAACACCGTATAGGGTTTCGATCGAGGCAAAATCATCGTCAAGCTTTTTGAACTTCTTGCGCAGGCGCTTGATGTGGCTGTCGATGGTCCGATCATCCACATAAACCTGGTCCGAATAAGCCGCATCCATAAGCTGGTTGCGGGATTTGACCACGCCGGGGCGTTCGGCCAATTCATTGAGAATGATGAATTCGGTTACCGTCAGCACCACCGGCTGATCTTTCCATGTTACCTTATGGCGCTGTTTATCCAGCACTAGCGAGCCGCAGTTTATTACATCTTCTTCCGGCTTGCTGGCGTCTGAATCATTGAGCGCAATATCGTTGCGCCGCAGCACCGCCTTGATCCGTTCGATCAGCAGCCGTTGGGAAAATGGCTTGGCGATATAATCATCCGCCCCCATGGAAAGCCCGACAACCTCGTCCATTTCGTCATCTTTCGAGGTCAGAAATATCACCGGCAGGGTTGATTTTTGCCGCAGGCGGCGCAAAAGCTCCATTCCGTCCATGCGCGGCATTTTGATATCCAAAACCGCCAGATCGGGCGGGTCATCCTGCAGGCCAAACAGCGCCGAGGCTCCGTCGTTATAGGTCTCAACCTCAAAGCCCTCGGCCTTCAGTGCAATGGAAACTGAAATCAAAATATTACGATCGTCATCTACCAAAGCTATCTTTGCCATTTTACCCTCCGGCTTTTGCTTTTCTGCACTGTCTCGCATATTGCCTTGAGTTGCAACCGATCTTCGAAAATGTTGCATTTTGTTGCGCTGCGACAATTTATTCACAACTTCCGAAAAAATGGCTGGATTTTGCCGCGCTGATCGGCTTAACAAAACCAACCACAAGCGCCCGGCGGGATTAGCCCTCTGCCAGTTGGCTTTTGGTATCTTGGGAACAGGGGTTTTGGCCCCGCAATTGGAGCATCAGAGACCATGATGACTGGCAAAGTGAACCCGGCGCAAACGCTAGAAGCAACGGGGATTTCGGGCGTTGCAAGCGCGCATTACAACCTTTTGGAGCCGGCACTGATGCAACACGCCGTGCGGCGCGATGAGGGCGAGATCGGCCTTGGCGGCGCGTTTCTGGTCTCTACCGGCAAGCATACCGGGCGATCACCAAAAGATAAATTTGTGGTGGCCGAACCTTCGGTGCAAGATAGTATCTGGTGGGAAAACAACCCGCCAATGGAGGTGCAAGCCTTTGAAACTCTTCATAAGGATATGCTTGCCCATATGCAGGGCGGCGAGT
>WFQA01000183.1 GCA_015487255.1 Paracoccaceae bacterium
TCCGGCACCCGGAAAGAGGATTTGCTGGTTGATAAATCTGACCTCACCAAACTGTTTGTGCTGCGCCGGATCCTCAACCCGATGGGCACGAGCGATGCGATTGATTTCTTGTTGAGCAAGTTGAAGCAAACTAAAACCAACGCTGATTTCTTTGATTCAATGAACGCTTAATTCAATAATATCAGGTGGTTGCAACGTTTTCGTTTAAGTGTTGAATCGCAATTCACTGCCTTTCGCCGCGCTCAAATAAAATTGTGAAACCCTTTTCTTGATGTGAAGCGGAAAACGCATAGATGGAATTTGATGATACGATATTTGCTTTGGCAAGTGCGCGGGGGCGGGCCGGTGTTGCGGTAATCCGGGTTTCGGGTCCGCAGGCGTTTTCATCTGTTTTGCAGCTGGCCAAGGCACTGCCTGCGCCGCGAAAAACCTCTTTGCGGCTGCTCTGGGATGGAGATGAGCCACTTGATCAGGCGTTGGTAATTACCTTTGAAAAGGGCGCGAGCTTTACCGGCGAAGATGTGGCGGAATTTCACCTGCATGGCGGGGTGGCGGTGGTGCAGGCCGTGCTTTCGGCGCTTGGTCGGCTCAAGGGTTTGCGCCTGGCCAAGCCCGGTGAGTTCACCCGCCGTGCGTTGGAGAATGACCGGCTCGACCTGCCACAGGTGGAGGGGCTGGCGGACCTGATTGAGGCGGAAACCGAAGCGCAGCGCAAGCAGGCGCTGAAGGTGATGCAGGGGTCACTGAGTGCAAAATGTGAAGAGTGGCGACAAAAGCTGGTGCGGGCGATGGCGCTGCTGGAGGCGGTGATAGATTTTGCCGATGAAGATGTGCCGGTTGATGTGCGCCCGGAAGTAGTGGAGCTGGTGGGCGCTGTGTTGGCCAGTATCTCAAAAGAAATTGCCGGCCATGATTCAGCCGAGCGGATTCGGGACGGTTTTGAAGTGGCGCTGGTTGGCGCGCCCAACATTGGTAAATCAACCCTGCTGAACGCGATTGCCGGGCGTGATGCGGCGATTACCTCAGAGATTGCCGGCACAACACGGGATGTGATTGAAGTGCGGCTTGATTTGCAGGGGCTGCCGGTAACCCTGCTTGACCTTGCCGGGATACGCGAGGCGCAAGACGAGGTTGAGGCGCTTGGGGTGGAGCGGGCGAAATCTCGGGCGGTGGAGGCTGATATCCGGGTTTTTCTGATTGAAAACGAAGAGCAGGTGGAAAGAATTGGGGTTTTCCGGCAAAAAGGTGATATTGTGGTGATGGGCAAGGGCGATCTGTCAACGGTAGCCGGGCTGAAAGTATCCGGCAAAACTGGGCTGGGAATTGAGGAATTGTTGGAATGTATCTCTTGTGAGGTCCGCGATAGAACGGTTGGATCGAGTAGTTTGATTCGAGAAAGACATTTACAAGCCATTGTAAAGGCTGAGGAAAACCTGAAAAAAGTGCTTTTAGGGATTGAGAGTGAAGACGGGCTTGGGGAGTTGATCGCGGCTGATTTACGCTTTGCGGTAACAGCGCTGGATGAGCTGATCGGGCGTGTGGATGTAGAGCAGGTGTTGGGTGAGATTTTTGCAGGGTTCTGCATTGGAAAATAGGAATGTTTCACGTGAAACAGTTTGATGTAGTTGTGGTTGGTGGTGGGCATGCGGGCACAGAGGCGGCGCATGTGGCTTTTCGCATGGGTTGCTCTGTGGCGCTTGTCACCCATAGTTTTGCCAAAATCGGTGAAATGTCCTGTAACCCGGCGATTGGTGGTTTGGGCAAGGGGCATCTGGTGCGCGAGATTGATGCGCTAGATGGATTGATGGGCCGGGCTGCGGATGCAGCAGGCATACAGTTTCGGTTGTTGAACCGCAGGAAGGGTCCTGCCGTTCGTGGGCCACGCACACAGGCGGACCGAAAGCTTTACCGTCAGGCGATGCAGGCTATGATGGCAGGCTTGGATGGGTTGGATATTATCGAAGCCGAGGTTGCTGACTTGATCGAGCATCAAGGCAGAATCGCCGGTATTGTGTTGGCTGATGGCAGCAAGATTGCCGCCAATGCGGTTATTTTGACTACTGGCACGTTTTTGCGTGGTATTATTCATATTGGAGGGCAAAAGCAATCCGGTGGACGAATGGGGGATCAGCCTTCTATTGCCCTTGCCAAGAGAATTGATGATCTTGGTTTGCCGCTTGGCCGTTTGAAAACGGGCACACCCCCACGGCTGGATGGGCGCAGCATCAACTGGGATATTTTGGAAAAACAACAAGCGGATGATGAGCCAGAGCTGTTTTCCTTCATGTCTGTAGTGGCATCGCAAAGGCAAATCGAGTGCGGCATAACCCACACAAATGCGCAGACTCACGATATTATCCGGGAAAATCTGGCAAGCTCCGCCATGTATGGTGGCATGATCGGCGGCATTGGGCCGCGATATTGCCCCTCAATCGAAGACAAGATAGTTCGGTTTGATGAGAAGGATTCACATCAGATTTTTTTAGAGCCTGAGGGGCTGGACGATAACACCGTTTATCCAAACGGGATCTCCACCTCACTGCCTTTGGAGGTGCAGATAAAATATGTGCGATCCATTCGTGGCCTTGAACATGCTAAAATCATCCAGCCCGGCTATGCGATTGAGTATGATTATGTCGATCCAAGAAGTTTGAGCCCCAGCCTGGAGGTGAAAAATGCGCCGGGGTTGTTTTTGGCTGGGCAAATAAATGGCACAACCGGATATGAAGAAGCCGCCGCGCAGGGCTTATACGCTGGATTGCACGCTGCGGCAGGGATTAAGCAAAAAATATTACCGTTGATCGACCGCACAAACAGCTATCTGGGTGTGATGATTGATGATCTGGTGACCAAAGGGGTTAAAGAGCCTTATCGCATGTTTACCTCACGGGCCGAATACCGCCTGCTTTTACGGGCCGATAATGCCGACCAGCGGTTAACGCCGCTTGGCATTGAGTTGGGAATTGTTGGGGCGCAGCGAAATAACGCCTTTAACCAAAAGATGGAAGCGCTTTCCTCTGCCCGGGCGCTTTGCGAATCTCTGGAAATTTCCCCCAATGAGGCAAAAGGAAAAGGTTTTGTGCTCAGTCAGGATGGGCGCAAGCGCAGTGCCATATCTTTGCTTTCCCAAAGCAGGGTTGATTTTAGCCAGCTTGTTGGTGTTTGGCCTGAGCTGGCTGAGATAGATAGAAAGATTCAAGAGCAACTAGCCGCCGATGCCCTTTACGCCTCTTACGTAAAGCGCCAGCAAAGCGGAATAGATGGGTTGAGGCGCGACAGGGCGCATAAAATTCCCGCAAATTTTAAATATCGCGGCCTGCCCGGCCTTTCTAATGAGTTATGCGATAAATTAGAGCGAATTAGGCCGGAAACTCTGGATCAGGCAAATAGAATCGAGGGTATGACTCCTCCCGCTCTTATGGTGATACTGTCAAAAATCCGATCACAGGCGATGCGCGATGCAATTTGATCGGGCTGGGTTTGCCAAGAAGTTTGATGTTTCACGTGAAACAATGGACCGGTTTGATATTTATGAAGCCTTGCTTGGTAAGTGGAATCCTAAAATAAATCTCGTTGCTGATTCTACGTTGGGCGAGGCCTGGCACAGGCATTTTGCAGATTCCGCTCAAATTTGGGCGCATTCACCAATAAATGCTAAACTATGGTTGGATTTTGGCTCAGGGGCCGGTTTTCCCGGTTTGGTCAATGCCATTATAGCCAGGGAAAAAAGGCCGGAAATGCAGTTTGTGCTGGTTGAAAGTGACCAAAGAAAATGTGCTTTCCTGCTCACAGCTGCAAGAGAAATGGGGTTAAGTATTAAAATAGAGTCGGGCAGGATAGAAGCTCTTCCACCGATAAATGCTGATGTGATAACCGCCAGAGCCGTCACCTCGCTTGAAAGATTGCTTGATCTGTCACACCTCCATGCGCATAAATCCACCGTTTTATTGTTTCCAAAGGGCAATAGTTACGAATCCGAATTGACCGCAGCGCAAAAGCATTGGCATATAGAAGGAAAAACCATCCGGAGCTTGACCGATTCCAACTCTGTGATTCTTAGGATTGAGGAATTTGAGCGTGCCGAATAGCAACCCGCATATCATAGCCGTTTCAAACCAAAAAGGTGGCGTTGGCAAAACCACCACCGCCATCAATCTGGGCACCGCTCTGGCGGCTGTTGGCTGTAAGGTATTGATAATAGACCTTGATTCGCAAGGAAACGCCTCCACCGGCCTTGGCATTTTTCCAGAAAACCGCGCCTTAACCACCTATGACCTGCTGCTGGGGGAGGCGCTGCTCAAGGATGTCAGCCAGGAAACCCCTGTGCCGGGCCTGTTCGTCGCCCCGTCCACGGTTGATCTCAGTTCAGCCGATGTGGACCTCGTGGAGGATAATAACCGGGTGCTGCGCCTGCGCAATGCGCTCAACAGCCAGGAATCACTTGATTGCGCCTTTGATTACATCCTGATCGACTGCCCGCCATCCCTTAACCTGCTCACGATCAACGCCATGGTTGCCGCCAAATCGGTGCTTGTGCCGCTGCAATGCGAGTTTTTTGCGCTTGAGGGGCTGTCCCAACTTATGCTCACCGTGCGTGAGGTCCGGCAATCGCTCAACCCGGGGCTTGATCTGCACGGCGTGGTCCTCACCATGTATGACAAACGCAACAACCTCTCCCGGCAGGTCGAGGAAGATGTGCGCAATAACCTTGGCGATCTGGTTTACGAAACCACGATTCCCCGCAATATCCGCCTTTCTGAAGCCCCTTCACATTCCATTCCTGCATTGATTTATGACCACCGCTCAGCCGGGGCCATCGCTTATCAAAAACTCGCTGCTGAGCTGCTGCGGCGCATGAATGACCCCATCGCCCTCAATGAAAGACTCATCGGATGACCAAGAAACCCCAGCGCCGCAACCTTGGCCGCGGCCTTTCAACCCTGCTTGCCGATGTTGATCTGAGCAGCAACCGCCCAGCGCAAAAACCTGTTTCCGATGCTTCGGTGCCAATAGAGAAACTACACGCCAACCCTGACCAGCCCCGGCGCTATTTCTCGGATAGTGATCTGGAGGACCTAGCCAGCTCAATTCGTGCCAAAGGTATCATCCAGCCGCTTATTGTGCGGCCAAACCCGAATATTTCTGAGGAATATCAAATAGTTGCGGGGGAGCGTCGCTGGCGTGCCGCTCAGATGGCGCAAGTGCACGATATCCCGGTAATTATTCGCGAGCTCGACGACACAGAGGTGCTGGAGCTGGGAATTATCGAAAATATCCAGCGCGCAGACCTGAATGCGGTGGAAGAAGCGGTTGGATATCGCCAGCTGATGGACCGTTTTGGCCACACCCAGGAGAAACTCGCCGAGGCGCTTGGCAAATCCCGCAGCCATATCGCCAATCTGTTGCGCCTGCTGACCCTGCCAGACGAGGTGCTGACCTATCTCAAAGACGGCAAGCTTTCAGCCGGCCATGCCCGCGCGCTGGTGCCCGCCGGCAACCCGGCGGAACTGGCGCGGATGGTGATCAACAAAGGCCTGAATGTGCGGCAAACCGAGGCGTTGGCCAAATCCGGCGGCAAGCAGCTTTCCAGCAAACGCCAGCTTCAGCCGCCCAAAGATGCCGACACCCGCGCGATAGAAAATGACCTGACCGCGCAACTGCGGCTCAAGGTCACGATCGACCATCGCCATTCTTCAGGCAAGGGCGAGCTTCGAATCTCCTACACCTCGCTTGAGGAGTTGGACGGGCTGTGCCAGTTATTATCAAACTAACCTTCTTTTTGCCGCCAGATAAATCTGCCGATAAAGCCAAGCGCGATGATTTGAAGAATGATATAAGTATAGGGCACGCTAAAGAGCAGGGCGAGCAGGACTGAAGCTATCATCGCCGAGATCGCCATCAGTTTGGCGCGGCGCCTGATACTCCTATATTTATTCCAGTTTTGAATATCTGGCCCAAAAACCTTGTGGTTTAACAACCAGTTATGAATTTTTCGGGAGGATTTAGAAAACCCGAACGCCGCCAGTAAAAAGAATGGCACAGTGGGCAGAAGCGGCAAAAACATCCCCAATGTGCCAAGGCCCAAAGAGCTGCCGCCAATGAAAAGCCAGAATATTCTTGCCAGCCCCATGCCCTTAACCCAACAACTCAGATAGGATTGAATTGAGCAAAACACGCCCTTTATCGGTGGTTTTCAGCATTTTTCCCTCAACTATAACCATGTCCAACTCCTGCAATTGCCTGAGCCGGTCGGCTGCGAGCGGCTGCCCGGCAAGGGCGTTATAGCGCGTCAAATCACTGCCTTCTTTTAGGCGCATTGACATCAATAAATACTCAATCGCCTGATCACTATGGGGCAAAACTTCAGGCTCCAGCATGCCATGACCCTTGTTTTTAACGGATTCCAGCCATTTTCTTGGGTCTAACTCGGTGTGAAAAGCGGTTCGCTGGCCGTTCAACGTCAACCGCGCATGGGCGCCTGGGCCGATGCCGCCATAATCGCCATAGCGCCAATATATCTGGTTGTGTTGGCTTTCGGCATCTTTACGGGCATAATTTGAAACCTCATAGCCGTTCAGCCCGTAATTTTCACAAATCTCGCCAGTGCCCAGATACATATCAGCCGCCGCATCAGATGGTGGAAGGTATCGCAGCTTGCCCTTATCATATAGTGCACCAAACCGGGTGCCCGGCTCGATGGTGAGCTGATAAAGCGAAAGGTGATCCACCGCCAGATCAAGGGCCTGATGCAACTCGGCAAACCACATTTCAGGGCTTTGGTTTTGCCGGGCGTAGATCAGGTCAAAACTCACCCGGTCAAATTGTTTTTTGGCTATGTCAAAGGCCGCAAGGGCTTCAGAAACCGAATGCAGACGGCCCAAGGCTTTGAGGTCAACATCGTTAAGCGCTTGAATTCCCATAGAAATACGGTTTATCCCGGCTTTAGAGAAATCAGCGAATTTACCAGCCTCCACCGAGGTCGGGTTGGCCTCGAGGGTAATTTCCGCCCCCGGTTTTAACCCCCAAAGCCGGTCGATTTCATCAATCAAAGTGGCAACAGTCTGTGGCGCCATCAGGCTGGGCGTGCCACCACCAAAGAATACGGTGTCCACCGATCTGGCCCCGGTAAGCCGGGCCGAATAACGTAGCTCGGCCAGCAATGCATCGCGCCATTCCTTGTGGTTAATCTCGTCGCTTACATGGCTGTTAAAATCACAATACGGGCATTTCGAGAGGCAAAACGGCCAATGGATATAGACCCCAAATCCGCCATGTTGCCAATCATCCAACAAAAGCCGTGACCTCGATCTCGATCAACATTTCCGGCTTGATCAGCCCGGCAATGATCATGGTGGCCGCCGGGCGAATCTCGCCAAGCATCTGCTCCAATATGGGGCTTAATTCATCCACCAAAGCTGCATCCACTACCGTATATTGCACCCGCACAATATCAGCCATATCAAAACCGGCTTCAGTCAGAACATTCCTTATGGTTGCAAAGCAGTTTTGGGCTTGTGCCACCACATTAACGGGCATTTCCATACTGTGGTAATCATACCCGGTCACACCGGAAATAAAGCACCAATCGCCCTGAACCACCGCACGGCTATAGCCCATCTTTTGCTCAAAAGGCGAACCGGTGCTGATGAGCTTTCTCTCATTTTTCATTTGAAAAACAACCATTTACCAGTTTTTCAAACGCCCGCGCACGATGGCTTATCCGGTTTTTTTCCCAGCGATCCATCTCGCCAAAGGTAATGTCATAACCATCGGGCTGGAAGATAGGGTCATAGCCGTGCCCCTCTTCACCGCGCATTGGCCACACCACCTGACCGTCAATCCTGCCTTCAAAAACCTCGTCATGCCCATCGGGCCAGGCTACCACCAGGGTTGAGCAAAACCTGGCCGTGCGCGGGGCAGGGGCGGCTATCATCTCCAACTCATCCCAGGCCCGCTGCATCGCCATGGTAAAATCGCGCCCGGTCGGGGTTTCGGCCCAATCAGCGGTATAAACCCCCGGCGCGCCACCCAGCGCGTCGATCTCGATGCCGCTATCATCGGCCAGCGCTGGCAGCCCGCTTTTTTGCGCTGCATAATGCGCCTTGATCCGGGCATTGCCAACAAACGTATCCTCGGTTTCTTCCGGTTCATCATAACCCAACTGCCCGGCGGAAACGGTCACTATCCCGTAGGGAGCCATCAGCCTCGCAATCTCCTCCAGCTTGCCCTGATTATGGCTCGCCACCACCAGTTTTCCGCTCAGCTTACGCATCCACCGCCGCTTTCTGCACCGCGACCAGCTCAGCCACGCCTTTTTCGGCGAGGTCGAGCAATTGGTTGAACTCATCCCGGCTAAATGTCGCGCCTTCGGCCGAGCCTTGAATTTCAACCAAGCCGCCCGCGCCGGTCATGACAAAATTCGCATCCGTGCCCGCGTCTGAATCCTCCAGATAATCCAGATCAAGCACCGGCTGCCCGCCATAAATGCCGCAAGATACCGCCGCGACGTGATCTGTCAGCGGGTTGGTTGAAATCTCTCCTGCTGCCAGCAGCTTGTTCACCGCCAGGCGCAGTGCCACCCAGCCACCGGTGATCGCCGCGCAACGCGTGCCGCCATCAGCCTGAATCACATCACAATCCACCGTGATCTGCCGCTCTCCCAGCGCCACCCTATCCACCCCGGCGCGCAGGCTGCGCCCGATAAGGCGTTGAATCTCTTGAGTTCTGCCAGATTGCTTACCCGCCGTTGCCTCGCGGCGCATGCGCGAGCCGGTTGAGCGCGGCAACATACCGTATTCCGCCGTCACCCAGCCCAGCCCGGTATTGCGCAGCCATGGCGGCACCCGGCTTTCCAGACTGGCCGTGCACAAAACATGGGTATCACCGCATTTGATCAGGCACGAGCCTTCCGCATGTTTGGTCACGTTGATTTCAATCACAATATCGCGCATTGCGTTGGTTTCTCTGCCGGATGGGCGCATTTTACTCTCCTGAATGATCTCCCCCCTGTCTAGCGCGCCGCCGCGCAAGCGTCCAGCATTGACCGCACCCGCCGCAATCCCTATTTTCATGCCAAAGCGAGAATCCCATGAGCAACCCAACACCCCTTTCAGAACTCAATGACCGCTCCCGCGAGGTGTTTCGGCTGATTGTCGAATCCTACCTCGATAAAGGTGAGCCGGTTGGCTCGCGCACGCTCAGCCGCCAGCTTACCGAGCAGGTTTCAGCCGCAACAGTCCGCAACACCATGCAGGATCTAGAGCATCTCGGCCTGCTCAACAGCCCGCATATTTCGGCCGGGCGCCTGCCCACGCAGCAAGGCTTGCGGCTGTTTGTTGATGGCCTGCTGGAAATCGGCGGGATCTCGGGGGTGGATCGCAACGAGATCGAAAAATCCATCCCCGAAGATGCGCCTGATATTCAGGCAGCCCTTGATCGGGCGGGAAAAATGCTTTCGGGCCTGACCCAGGGTGCCAGCCTCGTGCTTGCGCCAAAAACCGAATCGGCGATCAGGCATATCGAGTTTGTCTCGCTGGCGGCTGATCGCGCATTGGTGGTGCTGGTCACTGCTGACGGGCAGGTCGAAAACCGGATATTCACCCCACCTGCCGGGATGACCCCATCCGCCATGCGCGAGGCGGCGAATTTCCTCAATTCGGTGATGGAAGGCCATACGGTTGATGAATTCAGAAAAATTGTTTCACGTGAAGTTTCCAAAAACCAAAATGAACTCAACACCTTATCACAAAAGCTCATCGAGATGGGCGTGGCGATCTGGGCCGATGGGCCAGAGGGCAGCTTTGAGCGGCTCATTGTGCGCGGCCGGGCCAACCTGCTGGATGAAAACGCCAACGAGATGGATCTTGAGCGCATCCGCCAATTGTTTGACGACCTTGAGCGCAAGCGCGACCTCGAAAACCTGCTCTCGCTGACCGAGGCGGGGGAAGGGGTGCGGGTTTTTATTGGCTCGGAGAACAAACTTTTCTCACTTTCGGGTTCCTCTTTGGTGGTTTCTTCCTATATGAACAGTGAGCGAAAAATTGTTGGCGCGGTAGGTGTCATCGGCCCGACCCATCTGAATTATGCGCGTATTGTTCCGATCGTGGATTACACGGCGCAATTGATGGGGCGGCTGGTTTCCGGCCCGCCAAGATAAAGGTAGATTAAGATGAGCGACGAAAAAAACGACTTTTTGGATGATATCGACGAGATTGAAGCCGAAATGGAGGAGCAGGAGCTGGCCGATCTGGAGCCGCCAAGCCTGGAAGAGCTGGAGGATGAAAACCGCCAGCTGAAAGACCGGCTGATGCGCGCCATGGCCGAAACCGAAAACATGCGCAAACGCGGCGAGCGTGACCGGCGCGAGGCCGAAGCTTATGGCGGCACCAAACTGGCGCGTGATCTGCTGTCGGTGCATGATAATCTGGGCCGGGCGCTGGAAAATATCGATGATAAACTGCGCGAGGAATTCGCCGCGCTGGCTGAGGGGCTGGAGCTGACCCAGCGCGAGCTGCTTTCGGTATTTGAAAAGCATAAAATCGTCAAGGTTGAGCCAAAACCCGGAGACAGGTTTGACCCCAAGCTGCATCAGGCGATGTTTGAGGCACCGGTGCCAAATACGGTAAAAGGCACGGTCATCCAAACCATGGCCCCCGGTTTCACCATCGCCGGTCGTCTTATCCGCGCCGCACAGGTCGGCGTTTCCTCCAACACCGACCCGGTAAAACCCGAAGAGCCGGCAGAAGAATAGCCTCTATCTTTTCCAAATACTCGCAGGGTGAATTGCGCAGCAAGAGGGGCGGCGGCCCCTTTATAGCTTGCCCTTAAGCTCATAGATCAAAGCCAAAGCCTCACGCGGCGAAAGCTCGTCGGGCGCGATGCCCCTGAGCATCTCTTCCACCTCGGATTGCTGCACCGCCGCAGGCTGCACCGCACCAAACAGTGGCAGATCATCAATCAAAACTTGCCCCGTGCCCTCACGCTCGCGTTTTTCCAGCATGTCGAGCACGGCACGGGCGCGGGCAATCACCGCCTCGGGCAATCCGGCGAGCTTGGCCACCTGCACCCCGTAAGAGCGGTCCGCCGCACCGGCTACCACCTCGTGCAGAAAAATCACATCCCCCTGCCATTCTTTCACCGAAACCGTGGCATTGTGCAGCCCCGAAAGCTTTTCCGAAAGCGCGGTAAGCTCATGATAATGTGTGGCAAAAAGCGCACGGCATTTATTGACCTCGTGCAGGTTTTCCAATGTGGCCCAGGCGATGGAAAGCCCGTCATAAGTGGCCGTGCCGCGCCCGATTTCATCTAGAATAACCAGCGCCCTTGGCCCGGCCTGATTGAGGATCGCAGCGGTTTCCACCATTTCGACCATAAAGGTTGATTGCCCCCGCGCCAGATCATCCGCCGCGCCAACACGGCTGAAAAGCTGGTCCACCAGCCCGATACGGGCCGAGGCGGCCGGCACATAGGCCCCCATCTGCGCCAGAATCGCGATAATGGCGTTTTGCCGCAAAAAGGTGGATTTACCCGCCATATTTGGCCCGGTCAGCAGCCAGACCGGCTTTTTATCACCACTCAAATCGGCATCATTGGCGATAAACGGCTTGCCGGTGCTGCGCAAAGCCGCCTCCACCACCGGGTGCCGTCCGGCCTTTATCTCAAAGGCGCGCGAGCCATCAAGCTTTGGCCGCACCCAATCTTCCTCTATCGCCAAAACCGCCAGCGCAGTGCTCAGGTCAATCTCGGCCAGGGCGCGGGCGACATTGGCCAGCTCGCCCGCTGTGGCCATGATCGCCCCGCGCAGGCTTTCAAACACCCGCTTTTCTATCTCCAGCGCCTGCCCGCCAGCATTGAGAATGCGGGTTTCCAGCGCTGAAAGCTCCACCGTGGTAAAGCGCACCGCATTGGCGGTGGTCTGGCGATGGATGAATTTTTCCGCAAAAGGCGGGTTGAGCATGGTGGCAGCATGGGTGGCCGGGGTTTCGATAAAATATCCCAGCACGTTATTATGCTTTACCTTCAAGGCGTTGATCCCGGTTTCCCCGGAAAACTCCGCTTGCATCGCCGCGATCACCCCGCGCCCCTCGTCGCGCAGTTTACGCGCTTCATCCAGCTCGGGCACAAAGCCCTTGGCCACAAAACCGCCATCGCGGGCCAAAAGCGGCGGTTCGGCAATCAGCGCCTCATTCAACAGCGTGATCAGGTCATCATGCCCGCGCATCAGCCCAAGCGCATTGCCGGTGCCCTCGGGCAGTTCATCAGTTGAAAAATCATGGCTGATCGCTGCCGCCTGCTCCAGCGCGCCCCGCACCGCCGCCAGATCACGCGGCCCGCCCCGCTCCAGCGCCAGCCGGGAAAGCGCGCGCTCCATATCGGGCACCTGTTTGAGCCGGGCGCGGATCTCATCACAACTCGCGTGGTTTTCCACAAACCCCTGCACCATATCAAGCCGATAGGTGATCGCCGCCAGATCATTGGCCGGGCTGGTCAGCCGGCTTTCGAGCAGCCGCGCGCCGCCGCCGGTCAGGGTGCGGTCCACCACCGCCAGCAGCGCATCGCTGCGCCCGCCGGAAAGGTTGCGCACCAGTTCGAGGTTGCGCCGGGTGGCGGCATCTATCTGCATATGGCTGCCCGGTTTTTCCTGCACCGGCGGGGTGAGCAGTGGCATTTTTCCGCATTGGGTCAGCTCCAGATAATCGACAATCGCGCCCATCGCCGCCAGCTCCGCCCGGGAAAACTGGCCAAAACCCTCAAGCGAGGCCACCGCAAACAGCTTTCCAAGCCGCCCATTGGCCATCTCGCTGTCAAAGCTCGAAGGCGCAAGCGGGGTCAGCGCCTGCCCGGCGGTTTCCAGCGTGTTGCGCAATTCGTCCGGCAGGTTTTGCGAGACCAGCAGCTCACCGGGTGCCAGCCGGGCCAAAAGCGGCTCCAGCTCCATCTTGTTTACCGCGCTGACATGGAATTCACCGGTCGAGACATCCACCCAGGCCACGCCAAACCCGCCGCGCAGATAGGCGAGCGATACCAGATAGTTATGGGCGCGGGCCTCCAGCAGGCTGTCTTCGGTCAGGGTGCCGGGCGTAACAAGGCGCACCACTTCGCGCTTTACAATCGCTTTATAGCCACGCTTTTTCGCCTCTTTGGGTGATTCCATCTGCTCACAAACCGCCACCCGAAACCCCTTGCGGATCAGGGTCAGCAAATAGCCCTCGGCGGCGTGATGCGGCACCCCGCACATGGCGATATCCTCGCCTTCGTGTTTGCCGCGCTTGGTCAGGGCGATATCCAGCGCCGCCGAGGCAGCGACCGCATCATCAAAAAACAGCTCGTAAAAATCCCCCATGCGGTAAAACAGCAGCGCATCCGGGTAGCGCGCCTTGATATCCAGATATTGCGACATCATCGGGGTTATGCTTGCTTTGGCCACGGGATTCCCTCATTTGCTCAGGCGAATTTACACAGCCCGCCCCGCTTGGGAAAGCACGAAAATCCACCGTGTCAACATGAATAACATTGCGCAAACCGCCGTAAAATTGTAATAAATGAAAATTCTATCCTGAAGCGAGATGAAAATGCCCCATAATACCAAAGTCACCGATGAAGAGGCGCTGGCCTATCACCTTGAGCCAACCCCCGGCAAGATCGAGGTGATTGCCAGCACCGCGATGACCACCCAGCGCGATCTTTCACTGGCCTATTCCCCCGGTGTGGCCGTGCCGGTGCAGGCGATAGCCGACGACCCGGCGCTGGCTTATGATTACACCACCAAGGGCAATATGGTGGCGGTTATTTCCAACGGCACCGCGATATTGGGCATGGGCAATCTTGGCGCGCTGGCCTCCAAGCCGGTGATGGAGGGCAAGGCGGTGCTTTTCAAACGGTTTGCAGATGTTAACGCGATCGATATCGAGCTGGATACCGAGGATCCGGACGCGTTCATCAACGCGGTCAAGCTGATGGGGCCGACATTTGGTGGGATCAACCTTGAGGATATCAAAGCGCCAGAGTGCTTTATCATCGAGCAAAAGCTGAAAGAAATCATGGATATACCGGTTTTCCATGATGACCAGCACGGCACGGCGGTGATCTGCGCGGCGGGGCTGATCAACGCTTTGCATATTTCCGGCAAAAAAATCGAGGAATGCCGGATTGTGCTCAATGGTGCGGGCGCGGCGGGCATTGCCTGTATCGAACTGCTCAAATCCATGGGGGCCAGGCACGATAATTGCATCGTTTGTGATACCAAGGGGGTTATCTATCAGGGCCGCACCGAGGGCATGAACCAGTGGAAATCGGCCCATGCGATCAAAACCGACCTGCGCAGGCTGGAGGAAGCGATGCAGGGGGCGGATGTGTTTTTGGGGGTGTCGGCCAAGGGGGCGGTAACCCAGGATATGGTTAAATCCATGGCCGAACACCCGGTTATTTTTGCCATGGCCAACCCCGACCCGGAAATCACCCCTGAGGATGCCCACGCAGTGCGCGAGGATGCAATTGTTGCCACCGGGCGTTCGGATTACCCCAATCAGGTCAATAATGTGCTGGGCTTTCCCTACCTGTTTCGCGGCGCGCTTGATATCCATGCCCGCGCCATCAATGACCCGATGAAAATCGCCTGTGCCGAGGCGCTGGCTGCATTGGCCCGCGAGGATGTGCCCGACGAAGTGGCCATGGCCTACGGCAAGCAGCTCACCTTTGGCCGCGATTACATCATCCCGACCCCGTTTGACCCGCGGCTCATTCATGTGGTGCCGCCCGCAGTGGCCAGGGCGGGCATGGATACCGGCGTTGCCCGCCGCCCGATCATTGATATGGATACATATGAAAACAACCTGCGCGACAGGCTGGACCCAACCTCCTCGATTTTGCGCTCGCTTTACCAGCGCGCCAAGCGCGAGCAGGCCAGGATAGTATTTGCCGAGGGGGATGACGAGCGCGTGGTGCGCGCCGCTGTGGCCTATGTGCGCTCGGGGCTGGGGCAGGCGGTGGTGGTTGGCCGTGTGGCGCAGGTGCAGGGGTTTTTGGATGATGCCGGCATGTCCGAGGCGATCAACGAGATCGAGGTGGTGAATGCCGCCACGGTCGATAACCTTGATGAGATGACGGATATGCTTTACCGGCGCCTGCAACGGCGTGGGTTTGATCAGCGCGATTGCCACCGTATTGCCAGCCGCGACCGGCATGTTTTTGCCGCTTTGCTGCTGGCGCATGGGCAGGCGGATGGCATGATCACCGGGGTGACCCGAAAATCATCGCAGGTGCTGGCGCTGATCAACTATGTGTTTGATGCCGAGCCGGGGGATGGCGCGGTGGGCATCACAGCGGTGATCAACCGGGGCAAAATGGTGCTGATCGCCGATACTCTGGTGCATGAATGGCCCGAAAAGCAAGACCTGGCCGATATTGCCGAGCGCGCGGCCGAGGTGGCACGCTCGCTTGGGCTGGTGCCGCGCGTGGCCTTTGCCAGTTTTTCCAATTTTGGCTATCCGGTTTCCGAGCGGGCCGAAAAGATGAAAATGGCTGCGGCGGTGCTTGATGAGCGCGGGGTGGGGTTTGAATATGACGGCGAGATGACCGTTGATGTGGCGCTGAACCCGGAAGTGATGAAAAACTACCCGTTTTGCCGCCTTTCCGGCCCGGCCAATATTCTTGTGGTTCCGGCGCGGCACTCGGCCTCGATCTCGGTGAAGCTGATGCAGGAAATGGGCGGGGCCACGGTGATCGGCCCGATTCTGACCGGCATAGACAAGCAGGTCAAGCTTGGCTCCACCACCTCGACCGTGACCGACATCATGCATATGGCGGTGATGGCGGCCTGCAAGGTGGGCTAAGTGATATATAATCTCGGCTCGATCAATATTGACCATGTTTATAGTGTGCCGCATTTTCCGGCCCCCGGTGAAACCCTGCTAAGTAACAGCTATTTCAAAGGCTTGGGTGGCAAGGGGGCTAACCAGAGCATTGCGATTGCCCGGGCGGGCGGGCAGGTGGCGCATATCGGGGCGATCGGGCAGGATGCGCTCTGGGCGCGGGATAAGCTGGCGGCGTCGGGGGTGGATGTGTCGGGCATCACGGTGCTTGAAAGCCCCACGGGCCATGCGATTATCAATGTTGACCCAAGCGGTGAAAACAACATCGTGCTGTTTGAGGGGGCCAATGTGCGGGTGGTGGAGCGCCAGATCAGTGCAGCACTGGCCAAGGCCAGCCCCGGTGATTGGCTTTTGCTGCAAAACGAGGTCAACAACGGTGCATATGCCGCCAGACTGGCGCAGGATATGGGGCTGAAGGTGGCCTATGTGGCGGCCCCGTTTGATGCGGAAAAGCTGCGGGAAATACTGCCCTTTGTTAACCTGCTGTCAGCCAATGAGGGCGAAACGATGATGGCCTGTCAGGCGCTGGGCCTGCCGGAAGATGATATTCCGGTTGAAAGCTTGCTGATCACGCGGGGCGGGCAGGGCAGCAGCTATCGCGATGGCGATCAGCGCTATTTTCAGCCGATCTTTCCGGTTGAACCGGTGGATACCACCGGCGCGGGCGATACTTTTATAGGTTATTTCATCGCCCAGCTCGATGTGGGCAAAACCCCGCAACAGGCTCTGCGCATGGCCGCAGCCGCAGCGGCACTGAAGGTCACAAAAAAAGGGACCGCCCAAGCGATCCCTTTGCTGGAAGATGTTATTTCATTCATTAAAACTGCGAATCATTAGAAAAAAGAGTCTTTTCAGAGGCTTAAGGTTTAGGCGTTACTACTATATATAGTGGTAGAATGAAAAACTGCCCTCATATTTAGAAAAAAGAATCTACTAGAATCAAGGCACTAATTCTTTTTAATTCACACTTGGAAATATTGTGTTTGACTCTCTAGGAGCAAATGGGGAACATAAAAACACTGGGATTTGGTGTGGTCTCAACGGAACTGGCATTCCATTGAGACCTAATCTTATCGACCTGCATTTAACCCGAAGATGGGTGCAGGATGTTGCTAAGACTAACAGCGACTATAATTGTCGTCAATTCGCAATGTGTCAAGCCCATCTTCTAACTTATGGAGAAGATCTATGGCTAAGAAAAGTCCATGGCACTCGGTTAAACGTGATGTTTACCACGACGATACCGATTGTAATGTTGGCAACAACATCGAAAGCGAAAACATTCGGCAAGGCACTGGCGGAAAACGAAAGTGTGTTGAATGTAAGCGTTTGGATAAATGAAAAGTAGGCTGGCCGTTCATCGAATGGCCAGCCTACACCTTATCCGGTCATCCCCTCCCAAAAGCTCTTCACCCGGCTGAAAAAGTCATGGCTGGCCGGGTTGTTGTCTTTTGATTCCGCCTCAAACTCGCGCAAAAGTTCTTTTTGCCGGGCGGTGAGGTTGGTCGGGGTTTCCGCCTCCAGCTCGATATAAAGGTCACCCACGCCCGAGCCGCGCAGGGCCGGCATGCCTTTGCCGCGCAGGCGCAATTGCTTGCCAGATTGCACCCCGGCGGGCACCCGCACCTTGGAGCGGCCACCGTCAATGGTTGGCGCTTCCAGCTCGCCGCCCAATGCGGCGGTGGTCATCGAGATCGGGATCGAGCAAAACAGGTTCACCCCGTCACGCTGGAAAATCGAGTGCTCCTGCACCTCGATAAAGATATACAAATCCCCCGCAGGCCCGCCGCGCATACCGGCCTCGCCCTCGCCGGTCAGGCGGATGCGGGTGCCGGTTTCAACCCCTTTGGGGATATTGACGCTGAGCGAGCGGTCTTTTTGCACCCGCCCCGCCCCGGCGCAGGAACCGCAGGGGTTTTTGATGATCTGCCCACGGCCATGGCAGCTTGGGCAGGTGCGCTCCACGGTGAAAAACCCCTGCTGGGCGCGCACTTTGCCCATGCCGGCACAGGTCGGGCAGTTTTCCGGCTCGGCGCCGCCATCAGCGCCGGTGCCGGAGCAGTTTTCGCAGGAAACCGAACCGGGCACCGAAATTTCGGTCTGCTTGCCGGTATAAGCCTCTTCCAGTGAAACCCTCAGATTATAGCGCAGATCATTGCCGCGCGCCGCCCGCTGGCCACCGCCGCGCCGCCCGCCGCCCATGAAATCGCCAAACAGGTCGTCAAAAATATCGGAAAACCCGCCGCCGCCGCCAAAACCGGGGCCAGCCTGCCCGGCGGATGCACCGGTGCCGCCCTCAAAGGCCGCATGGCCAAACCGGTCATAAGCGGCTTTTTTATCCGGGTCTTTCAGGATGTCATAAGCCTCGTTCACCTCTTTGAACTGGGCCTCGGCATTGGGGTTGTCGCGGTTTTGGTCCGGGTGCAGCGCTTTTACCTTGCGGCGATAAGCAACTTTCAATTCAGCAACGGAGGCTGATTTATCAGCCCCGAGAATTTCATAATAACAACGCTTGGCCATTATTTACGCCCCTTTACAAATGAAACGGCCCGCCCGGGCGGGGCGGGCCGTCATCTCTATTTATTCGGATCAGGATTTTTTATCCTCGTCGAGGTCCTCGAAATCCGCATCCACCACGTCATCATCCTCAGCGGCCGGCTCGCCGGCCTCGGCACCGGCCTCGGCTTCCTCGGCCTGTGCTTTATAAATCGCTTCGCCCAGTTTCATTGCCGCCTCGGTCAGGTCCTGGGTGCGGGTTTTGATGGTTTCCGCATCCGTGCTTTCGTCCTCAAGGGCTTCCTTGAGGTTTTTGGCCGACATTTCAATGACTTCAACCGTGGTTGGGTCAACCTTGTCGCTGTGTTCCTCAAGCGATTTCTCGGTCGAGTGGATCAGGCTTTCGGCCTGATTGCGGGCCTCGATCAGCTCGCGCTTCTCCTTATCGGCTTCGGCATTGTCCTCGGCCTCTTTCACCATGGCTTCGATATCATCTTCCGAAAGCCCGCCAGAGGCCTGGATGGTGATTTTCTGTTCCTTATTGGTGCCTTTATCCTTGGCCGAAACCGAAACGATGCCGTTGGCGTCGATGTCAAACGTGACCTCGATCTGCGGCAGGCCACGCGGCGCGGGCGGAATTTCCTCAAGGTTGAACTGGCCGAGGATCTTGTTATCCGCTGCCATTTCGCGCTCGCCCTGGAATACCCGGATGGTAACCGCGCTCTGGTTATCCTCCGCGGTGGAGAAGATCTGCGATTTTTTGGTTGGAATGGTGGTGTTGCGATCAATAAGGCGGGTAAACACGCCGCCCAGCGTTTCGATACCGAGCGAAAGCGGGGTCACGTCAAGCAAGACCACGTCTTTCACATCACCCTGAAGCACACCGGCCTGAATCGCAGCGCCAAGGGCAACCACTTCGTCGGGGTTCACACCTTTATGCGGCTCCTTGCCAAAGAATTTGGTCACTTCTTCCATGACCTTTGGCATCCGGGTCATGCCGCCAACCAGCACCACCTCGTCAATGTCGCCTTTGCTCAGGCCAGCATCTTTCAACGCGGCGGCGCAGGGTTTCATCGATTTTTTGATCAGGTCGGAAACCAGCGATTCCAGCTTGGCCCGGGTCAGCTTGACCACGAGGTGCAAAGGCTGTTTGGTTTCCGGGTCCATGGTGATGAAGGGCTGGTTGATCTCGGTCTGGGTGGCGCTTGAAAGCTCGATCTTGGCCTTTTCAGCGGCTTCCTTCAGCCGTTGCAACGCCATTTTATCGCCTTTCAGGTCAACACCATTGTCCTTTTTGAACTGGGTGGCGAGGTAATCCACGATGCGCATGTCAAAATCTTCACCACCAAGGAAGGTGTCGCCGTTGGTGGATTTCACCTCAAACAACCCGTCATCGATTTCGAGGATCGACACATCGAATGTGCCGCCGCCGAGGTCATACACGGCGATGGTTTTGCTGGATTCCTTATCAAGCCCGTAAGCCAGCGCTGCCGCTGTTGGCTCGTTGATGATGCGCAGCACCTCAAGGCCGGCGATCTTGCCGGCGTCTTTGGTGGCCTGGCGCTGGGCGTCGTTGAAATAGGCCGGCACGGTAATCACCGCCTGGCTGACCTTTTCGCCCAGATAATCCTCGGCGGTTTCCTTCATTTTTTGCAGAATGAAGCCGGAAACCTGCGAGGGTGAATATTTTTCGCCCTTTACTTCCACCCAGGCATCACCATTCGGGCCTTCCACGATCTTATAGGCCACGAGCTCTTTATCCTTGGCGACCATCGGGTCGTCATAGCGGCGGCCGATCAGGCGCTTGATGGCAAACAGGGTGTTTTCAGGGTTGGTGACAGCCTGGCGCTTGGCGGACTGGCCAACCAGGCGTTCGTCATCCGTAAAACCAACAATGGAGGGCGTGGTGCGCGCCCCTTCCGAATTTTCGATAACCTTTGGCTGTGAACCATCCATGATGGCCACGCAGGAGTTGGTGGTCCCGAGGTCAATTCCGATAACTTTTGACATAATATGTCCTTTCCTTTGGCGATTGTGGAGCAGCAGTCCGGTATTTCGGCCCCGGCGCCCCATCCCATTTCGTTGAACGGTATATAGGAGTGCAATCATGGGCCTGCAAGCGCCGCGCGGGCAGGTTTTTGATGTTTTTTTGCAAAAATTACAAGGAAGAAATTGCTACAGGTGATTCTTTTGGCAAAGCCTCAGGGCAGGGGGCGTTTTTTTCCCGCCTCATCCACCGCCACAAAGATAAACCGCGCCTCGGTTACTTTTTTATGCTCCCCCGAGGGCTGGCGGGTAACCCATACCTCAACCCCTATATGTAGTGATGTATGGCCTTCCTTGAGAATGCCAGCATGGATCGAAACCAGATCGCCGACCAGCACCGGTTTGTGAAAGGTCATGCCCTCAACCGCCACGGTTGCCACCCGGCCCCTGGCGCGAATGCGCGCAGGCACCGAGGCACCAAGATCCATCTGCGCCATCAGCCAGCCACCAAAAATATCGCCGTTTACATTGGTATCGGCGGGCATGGCGATGGTTTGCAGGGCAAGCGGGCTTTTGGGCGGGCAGGGCATGGGTGAATTATCCGTGTTTGGATTTGGAGAGGTTTTGCCGCGCCCAGAATTCGCCCATCAACCCCAAAAGGACAAAACCCATAGTGAAAAAGATCGGATACTCGATACTGGTGACCTCTTTGTTATAGTTGATGAATATAGCCAAACGCGCTTGATCAATGACGTGAAACAGCGGGTTCCACTCAAAAAGATCCCGAAGATTGGGCGGCATGTAGGCAGCAGGAAGAAACTTGCCCGAGGTGATCATTTGCGCGCGGATATATGCTTGTGAAAGCACGCCCATAATCGAAGGGGCGATAGGAGAAATAACCATAAACATCAGCCCGATCGCAATACCGCTTGCCCAGGCCAAAAAGACCGGCAGCACAAGGTTGGTCGGGTTTTGAATTGTCAGGTCCATTCCGAATATCCACATGGCGACCAACACGATGGAAAATGCGGTTGCCTGCAAATACAACCCGCCAAAGGCTTTTGCCAATATTGACAAAACCACGGTCATGGGTGCATGCATCATGATGGCGGAGGTTGCGATTGATGCGCTTCGCACCGCGCCAATGGCTTTCATATGCACGATCAGCAAAGCAACACCGCTGAGCAGGAACATCATGAAATCGCCGCGAATGGCGATTGCGCGCCCCATGAAGGTGAATATCAGGTAAAACATACCCAAGAACGTGACGATAAAGCCAAGCTCCTTCAGAATGCCAAAAGTGGCACTGCCGCTTTGGGTGCGCACTTCGCGCACAACGGAATGATAGGCCAGCCCGATAAACTCGAACGCGGCTGTCATCAGCGATTTGGGTTTTGAATTGGCTGCCATTGACCGAAATTCTCTAATATGCCGCACTGTTGCGTATATTCACCTTGCCGATAATTACGCCATAAGTCCATAACAGGGGCTAAACAACCAGCAATACGGGAAAAACCCCATGAAAAATAACCAGATCGTCCAGACCATTCGCGCCCTTGCCCTGCAAGCCGGTGATAAAATCATGGAAATTTACACCCGTGACGATTTTGACGTGCGCGCCAAGGCTGATGATTCGCCGGTGACCGAGGCCGACGAGGCCGCCGATGCGCTTATCCATGCCGGGCTGCGCGCGGCGTTTCCCGATATTGCCATTGTCACCGAGGAGCAATCCGACAGCCACAAGATAAGCGCCAAGCGGTTTTTCATCGTTGACCCGCTGGATGGCACCAAGGAGTTCGTGCACCGGCGTGGCGATTTCACCGTCAATATCGCGCTGGTCGAGGATGGCACCCCAACCCTTGGCGTGGTTTTCGCCCCCGCCAAAAAGCGGCTGTTTTACACCGATGAAACCGGCCGGAGCGTCGAAGAACTGCAAGATGGCACACGCAGGCAATTGCACGTTTCCAAGCCTGATAACGCGGCGCTTATCGTGGTTGCCTCCAAATCCCACCGCGATGCGGCCACCGATGCCTATATCAACAAATACAAGGTTGCCGATTCCGCCGCCGCCGGTTCCTCGCTCAAATTTTGCCTGGTGGCCGCGGGCGAGGCTGATCTTTACCCCCGCCTTGGCCGCACCATGGAGTGGGATACCGCCGCCGGCCATGCGGTGCTCAAGGGCGCTGGCGGGCAGGTGGTTCGCTTTGATGACCACACCCCGCTTACTTATGGTAAACCAATTTATGAGAACCCGTTTTTCATCGCCCTCAGCCCGGGGGTGCAGCTTAAAGAGGCCTGAATGCCCCCCACACCGGATATCAGCGTTATCATCGTCAGCCGGGACCGGCCGGATGATTTGCGCAAAATGCTCTCCTGCCTGCGCTTTCAGGATATTTCCGGCTTTGAGGTGATTGTGGTCACCAATACGCCGGGCGCGCTGGAGGGGGCGCTCACCCCCCAACCGCTGCGGCTGTTTGATTGTGACGAGGCCAATATCGCCGTGGCCCGCAATGTTGGGCTGGCTGCCGCCAAGGGGCGCTATGTGGCCTTTTGTGATGATGACGCCCTGCCGGACCCGGCCTGGCTGCGCCAACTGATGGCCCCGTTCAAAGACCCGAAAGTCGGCGGTACCGGCGGCTTTACGCGCGGGCGCAACGGTATTTCGCTGCAATGGGGCGGGGTGGAAACCGACCGGCTCGGCGTGGCGCACCCGCTTGATATCGCAGCGGGTGCTGACCAGGTGGTGTTTTCGCCCCGCCCCGATAAGGCCCCGGTGATGATCGGCACCAACTGTGCGTTTCGTGCCTCAGCTCTTGGGCAAATCGGAGGGTTTGATCCGGCATTTGCCTATTATCTGGATGATAGCGATATTTCACTGCGCCTGTCGCAAGCAGGCTGGCATCTGGCGATCGTGCCCCGCGCAGAGGTGCATCACGGCTTTGCCGCCGGGCCGTATCGCGCCCAAAACCGGGTGCCAAAAACCTTGGAACCCCACGGCAAAAGCAAAGCTGTGTTTTGCCGAAAACACGCTTCAGAAGAGGCGCTTGAGCCAGCGCTCGCGGCCTTTGAGGCTATGCAATTCAAGCGGTTGGAAAAGCAGATGCTGGCGGGGTTGATGGAGCCTCCCAGGCTTGTCGCCCTGATCAAAACCCTGCAAAAAGGCTATCAGACCGGGCGGCATGCCGCGCTGAAACCGGCAAAAGCCAGCACGCGCCCCAAGCCGGAAGCCGGGCCGGAGTTTTCCAACAGCCCCCATACCCATGTGCTACTTGTCGCCCGAAAATCCGAGCAAGACTGGCTGCAATCCCTTGGCAAAACCCTTTCGGAGGGCGGTATCATCGTTACCGCGCTCACCCTGGCGCGCTCTCCCGCCTTTATGCAGGTTGATTTTTCGCCATTTGGCTATTGGCAGCACCGGGGCGGGCAATTTGGCAAATCAGGGCGCAGCGAGCCATTTTTGCGCCGGGCCAGCAAAAAATCCAAAGCAAGGGCGGAGTGCAAAAGGCTGGAACCTATCCGCCCGGTTGATTTTGTGGTATACAATGAGCGATTGCCCGTGGCAGACATAATTCTGCCGCAAACCGGTGCGATGGCATGCATTAACGGGTTTGTGGTGGAATCAGTTTAGCTTGAGCGCATTCAACAACGGGTTGTGCGGGTTTCTGGCGGGAGAAAAAAGTGAATAACAAGGTAACAAAAGCAATCTTTCCGGTGGCCGGGCTTGGCACACGGTTTTTACCGGCGACCAAATCCATCCCCAAAGAGATCATGACTCTGGTTGACCGCCCCTTGATCCAATACGCGATTGACGAGGCCCGCGAGGCCGGAATCACCGATTTCATCTTTGTGACCGCGCGGGGGAAATCTGCGCTGGAAGATTATTTCGATAGCGCCCCGGAGCTGGAAAAATCCCTCAAAGCCAAGGGCAAAACCGGGCTGCTGGAAGAGCTGCGCCATACCGATATGGAAAGCGGTGCCATTGCCTATATCCGCCAGCGCGAGGCGCGCGGGCTGGGCCATGCGGTATGGTGTGCCCGCCGGCTTGTTGCTCCAAATGAGCCATTTGCCGTGCTGCTGCCCGATGATGTGATCGCCGGGCGGGTTGGCTGCCTCAAGCAAATGGTTGATGCTTATCAAGAGGTTGGCGGAAATATGGTTGCCACGATGGAGGTCGCGCCTGAGCAGATCTCCAATTACGGCGTGATCGACCCGAGCGGCAGCAATGGCCGCCTTGTAACCGCCAAGGGCATGGTTGAAAAGCCAAGTGCCAAGGATGCGCCCTCCAATCTGGCGGTCATTGGCCGCTATATTTTGCGCCACGAGGTTTTTGACGCGCTCAAAGAGCAAAAAACCGGTGCTGGCGGCGAGGTGCAACTGACCGATGCAATATGCGCACAAATCGGCAAAAGTACGCCGGTCAGCGGTTATCGTTTTGAGGGCAACCGGTTTGATTGCGGCTCAAAAGCCGGTTATCTTCAGGCAACGGTGGCCTTTGGCCTCGCCCGCGCGGAGCTGCATGGTGAATTTCGCTCATATCTTGAATCCATCACCCACCTGCCCCGCGCTGCCGAGTAGCACGGCCTGATGGCGGCGCTATTGCTGGATATCAGCCGCAGCATTTCGCGCGCGCCCTACCCGCACCCCACCGGGATAGACCGGGTCGAGCGCGCCTATATCGAGCATTTCATGCAGGCTGATACGCCGGTCTGGTTTCTCTCGCGGGTGTTGAAGGGCTATGTATTGCTTGACCGCGCGGCGATGCAAACCATCTGGCCGATGATCACCGGCAAGGCGGATTGGCAGAAAAAGGACCTGATCGCGCGGCTGTTCAGCCACAAATTACCCGAGATGGTCAACCGCGCGGAATCCACCCTGCGGCGGCTGGCTTGTGGTCGCTCAATGTGCGCCGGGCTGGCCAGAATGCTGAAAAAATCCCTGCCGCGCGGCTTTACCTATCTCAATATCGGCCATGCCAACCGCAAACCCGCGCTCTGGCAGGCGGTGGCTGCCGCCGGGGCCGGGCAAAAGCTGGCCATGGTGCATGATGTCATCCCGCTGGATTACCCCGGGTTCACCCGCCCCGATACCGCCAAGCGCTTTGAAGACGAGTTGAAAGCCACCGCCAGGGCCTGCGATGCGCTGATCTATAATTCCGCCGATTCCGCCGCGCGCACCATCCGCTGGCTCGATAAATGGGGCCTTTACCCCGCCCCCTTGCCGATTCTGCTTGGGGTGGAGCCGCTGCCCGCCCCCCTGAAAGCCCCGCTGGCTGAGCCACCCGCTTTCATCATGCTTGGCACCATCGAACCACGCAAGAACCACCAGCTTTTGCTCGATATCTGGGCTGATATTCCCGCAGAGTTGCATATTGTCGGCCAGCGCGGCTGGCAAAACGAGCGGGTTTTCAACATGCTGGATACCAGCCCGCTGATTGGTAAAACCATTTTTGAACACAGCCGACTTGATGATCGCGCCCTTGCTTCGCAGCTCGCATCGGCCCGCGCGCTGCTGTTTCCGAGCTTTGCCGAGGGTTTTGGCTATCCGCTGATCGAGGCGTTGCAAATGGGCATTCCGGTAATCGCCTCTGACCTGCCGTGTTTTCATGAAATCGCTGGCGATTTGCCGACCTATCTGCCCCCCGATGATGCCGGGGGCTGGAAAGAAGCTATTTTGGCCGCCAGCCGGACCCCGCGCGAAAATATCCCTGAAAATGTGGGGTTTCCGACATGGGATCAACATTTTGCCAAGCTGGAAATGTTTCTGTATAAGGCGGGCAACCCAAACCAGCGGCAGGCCGGAAAATGATGAACCTGGCAAGACATTACCGGCTCCGGCTTTTGCGCAAAAAATGGCAGATCCGCACCATCGCCCGGCGCAAGGATCTCAAAAACCTGCAAATGGGGCAAAATGCCGGCAAGCCGGATGGGATTTTCGTGTTTTCCACCATGCGCAACGAGATGGCCCGCCTGCCTTACTTTCTGGACTATTACCGCAAGCTCGGGGTGGACCAGTTTTTCATCGTAGATAACGGCTCAACCGACGGCACTACCGAGCTGCTCAAGGCACAGCCCGATGTTTCGCTCTGGTATAGCGAGGCCAGCTACCGGCGGGCCAGGTTCGGGGTGCTTTGGCTTAACCACCTGCTCAACCGGTTTGGCCACAAACACTGGTGCCTGGTGGTGGATGTGGACGAGCTTTTCATCTACCCCCATCACGATACCCGCCCGCTGAGCGCACTGACCAACTGGCTGCAGGCCGGGCAGATCAACAGTTTTTCAGCCATGCTGATCGA
>WFQA01000184.1 GCA_015487255.1 Paracoccaceae bacterium
GCCACCCGCATGGGGGAGAATCGCGCCGCGCCGTATGATCTGGTCTTTCTGGACCCGCCCTATGGCAAGGGGCTGGGGGAAAAGGCACTGGCGGCCTGCGCGCGCGGCGGCTGGCTGGCGCAAAACGCGCTGGTGGTCTGGGAGGAAGGCGTGGCGGTAACACCCCCGATGGGCTTTGCCCTGAAAGATGCGCGGCAATATGGCGATACCACCATCAGCATTATGCAAAATCTCTCACAGAAGCTTTGATTGAACCCGGCAGCGCAACGCGATAAGGGTATTTGGAGCAGATACAGGCAGCAAAGATGAGCACGAATAACAAAACCCATTTTGGCTTCACCGAAGTTGACGAGAGCGCCAAGGCCGGCATGGTGCACGGGGTGTTTTCATCGGTTGCCAACAAATATGACGTGATGAATGATGCGATGAGCATGGGCATCCACCGGCTCTGGAAAGACGCGATGATGGACTGGCTGGCGCCGCGGCCCGGCCAGAAGCTGCTCGATGTGGCGGGCGGCACCGGCGATATCGCCTTTCGCTTTAACCAGCGCGCCAAGGGGCAGGCCAAGGCTACCGTGCTCGACATGACCGAATCCATGCTGATCGAGGGGCAAAAGCGCCCCGAGGCGATAGAGATGGGCGCGCGGCTGAACTGGCTGGCGGGTGATGCCATGGCCCTGCCTTTTGCGGATAACAGTTTTGACGTTTACACCATCAGTTTTGGCATTCGCAACGTCACCCGGGTGCAGGATGCCATTACCGAGGCTTACCGCGTGCTGCGCCCCGGCGGCCGGTTTATGGTACTGGAGTTCTCGGCCATTCCCAACCCGGCGATGCAATGGGCCTATGACCGCTATTCCTTTAACGTGATCCCGAAACTGGGCGAGCTCATCGCCAATGACCGTGACAGCTACCAGTATCTGGTCGAATCCATCCGCAAATTCCCCAGGCAGGAGGTGTTTGCCGGCATGATCCGCAAAGCGGGGTTTGAGCAGGTGAAATACCGCAACCTGAGCATGGGCATCGCCGCGCTGCATTCGGGCTGGAAAATATGAGAGGGCCGCATAATATCTGGCGGCTGATCCGCACCGGTGCCACTTTTGAGCGCTCCGGCGCCATGGCCGTGGCGCTTGATGCCATGCAGGCCCCCACGGCGGTGCGCATCGCCGCGCGGGTGCTGGGCTGGCCGTTCAAATGGCTGGGGCTGAAGGGAGACCCATCACAGCCGCCGATTTTGCGCGCATTGGTGGCGCTTGGCCCGGCCTATATCAAGTTTGGCCAGTTGATGAGCACCCGCCCCGATGTGGTCGGCCAGGCGCTGGCTGACGAGCTGAAAGTGCTGCAAGACAAGCTGCCGCCCTTCCCGCTGGAAGAGGCAATCGCCGAGGTGGAGCGCGAGCTTGATATCAGGGTTGCGCAGGTGTTTTCGGAATTTTCCGAGCCGGTGGCGGCGGCCTCATTGGCGCAGGTACACAAGGCGGTAATCGCTGAAACCGGGCAGGTCGTGGCGGTAAAAGTGCTGCGCCCGGGCATTGAAAAGGCGTTTATGCGCGATGTGGATGCCTTCCACCTTGCCGCGCGGATGATCGAGATATTCGCCCCCTTCACCCGCCGCCTCAAGCCCGGCAGCGTGATCGAGCATTTCGAGGGCATCGTGCGCGAAGAGCTGGACCTGCGCAGCGAGGCCAGCGCCGGTGACGAGTTTGCCGCCAACACAGCGGAAGACAAGGGCTTCAGCGTGCCGGCCCTGATCTGGCCATTATCCGCCCGCCGGGTGATGACAACCGAATGGGTGGAGGGCATTCCGCTGGGTGATATCAAAGCCCTTCTGGCCACCGGGATCGACCCGGTCGAGTTCTCCACCCGCATTATCGAAACCTTCCTGCGCCACGCGCTGCGCGACGGGTTTTTCCATGGCGACATGCATCAGGGCAACCTGAAGCTCACCGCCAATGGTGACCTCGCCGCCTTTGATTTTGGCATCATGGGCCGGATAGACAGCTACACAAGGCGCGCCTATGCGCAAATTCTGTTTGGCTTTCTCAAGCGCGATTACAAACGCGTCGCCGAGGTGCATTTCGAGGCGGGATACGTGCCGGCGGATCAGGATGTCGATGCCTTCGCCCAGGCCATCCGCGCCATTGGCGAGCCGATTTTCGGGCAGGATGCCAGCCAGATATCCATGGCCCGCCTGTTGGCGCAACTGTTTGATGTGACCGAACGCTTTGGCATGGAAACCCGCACCGAGCTTATATTGTTGCAGCGCACCATGGTGGTGGTGGAAGGGGTGGCCCGCACGATAAACCCCGATATGAACATGTGGGAAGGCTCGCATACGGTGGTGGAAACCTACATCCGCGATTCTCTTGGCCCCAAAGCCATGGTCAATGATCTGCTGGAAACCATCCGCGTGCTTTCGCGTTTTGGCCCGCTCTTGCCCCGCCTGACCGAAGCCGCGCTGCTGCGCGCCAGCGCGCCCACCCCCCCACCGCCAAAGCCCCGCTGGCTAAGCCTGCGCTCGCTTGGCTTGGGGCTGGTGATCGGGGCAACAACCATCTGGGCCTTGACCTGAAGCGCATACATATAGGCGCGGCGCGGGTGCAATACATCAAAACCCCGCCAGATAAAACGCGCCGCTCCGGCGCTTGTAAAAAAGAACGAACCCCTCAGTTAAACGCCTTTGAAACCCGCAGTTGCAGGGTTTCCATCCCCGGATTCACCGGCGAAATATCACCATTTGAGCGGTGGTCATAAGAAAGCGAAACCTGCCAGCCCCCCCTGAACCGCACCCCGAATTCCACCCCCGAGCGAAATTCGATCGGAAAACCAAGGTCCACATCCCCCCCCGGCATATAAACCCCCGGCGCAAAGCTGAAACCGGCAAAAGCCGGCACCCCGGCGATCTCAAAATCAAACTGCTGGTAAAGCCCCAGCCCCAGCCATGCTCCGCCCTTTTCGGTGATCGAAAAATCCAGCACCGGGTTAAAGCGCTTCCACCTGTCCAGCGTGCGGGTAACCCGCAGTTCCTGCCCCCAGTTCTGCCCGTCAAACTGCACAATGCCGGAAGAGATGGTCACTTGCCCGGCCATATCCGCCCGCTGCACATTCCAGCCCTCGCCTTCAATACCTTCCCCCATGAGGCTCATGATCCAGAACAGGATTGCAAATTCACCCTTCACCGTGTTTTCTCCTTTGCGCTCAGGCCGAATTCGGCGCATAATCATCGCGCCGTGATAAAACATCTGACAGGATAAATCCATGCCGTTGACATATCTTCACACGATGGTGCGGGTCAAAGACCTAGACGCCGCGCTGCACTTTTACCGTGATCTGCTCGGGCTGGAGGAGATCCGCCGTTATGAAAGCGAAAAAGGCCGTTTTACTTTGCTCTTTCTCGCCCCGCCGGGCCAGCATGAAGCCCCGCTGGAGCTGACCTATAACTGGGACGGCGATGAAGGCCTGCCCTCGGACAGCCGCCATTTCGGTCATCTGGCCTATGGGGTGGATGATATCTATGCCACTTGCCAAAAGCTGATGGATGCCGGCGTCACCATCAACCGCCCGCCGCGCGATGGCCGCATGGCCTTTATCCGCTCGCCCGACAATATCTCGATCGAGCTGTTGCAAAACGGCGAAAGCCTGCCACCACAAGAGCCGTGGGCGAGCATGGCCAGCACCGGGCACTGGTAAGTCTATTTTCAGCTTTCTGAGCAGTTCCTCATCAATTAGAGTGAGCCGCCATCAGGAATTCCCCATTCTTCCGGATGTTATGGGCGATGGCGGCGAGGCCGTAAAAGCTCAGGTTTTGGCCAGCCCCGTCAACCTTGTTCGTGCCCGAACAATTCTTGGCGAAAGTGCCCGAAGGTGGGGGTGCGCGGCACATCACCGCCCGGTTCAAGATGGTAAAACTTGCAAAAATACGGGTTGCGAAACAGGGCTTGCGCCAGTTTCACCTCGCTGAGGTGATACCAGATGTCCAAAAGGGATACGTGCCCGGCAGCGGCACGGCCTCACCCCCACTAAACCCGCTCAATCGCCACCGCAATTCCTTGCCCCACGCCCACACACATCGTCGCCAGCCCTTTTTCCCCCGCCTCAAGCTCCATCGCCAGCGTTCCCACCAACCGTGCGCCCGACATGCCCAACGGGTGCCCCAGCGCAATCGCTCCGCCATTCGGATTCACCTGCGCCGCATCATCTGCAATGCCCAATTGTCGTAAAACTGCAAGTGCTTGCGATGCAAAGGCCTCATTTAGTTCGATTACTGCAAAATCTTTCACTGAAATTCCCAGCATAGCGCACAGCTTTTGTGTGGCCGGCACTGGCCCGACCCCCATAATGCGTGGCTCAACCCCCGCCGAAGCACCCGCCAGCACCCGGGCGATGGGCCGCAACCCGTGCGCCTTCACCGCTGCCTCCGAGGCCACAATTAGCGCCGCCGCGCCGTCATTCACCCCGGATGCATTGCCCGCTGTCACCGTGCCGCCCTGCCGAAACGGCGTTTGCAGTCCGGCCAGCTTTTCCAGCGAACTCAGGCGAGGGTGCTCATCGTTCTCAACAGTCCCATCTCCCACCCTTACAGCTACAATCTCCCGCGCCAACCGCTTGCGCGCCGCTGCCACCTTTTCCTGTGAGCGCAGCGCAAAAGCGTCCTGATCTTCGCGCGAAATACCAAATTCTTCTGCTACATTTTCTGCCGTTTCCGGCATCGAGTCGATTCCATATTGTGCTTTCAGCACCGGGTTGACAAACCGCCAGCCAATCGTGGTGTCATACAGATCCGCCTGCCGGGAAAACGCCACCCCGGCTTTAGGCATCACAAACGGCGCTCGCGACATGCTCTCCACACCGCCCGCAATCACCAGATCCAGCTCTCCGGCCTTGATGCCGCGCGCAGCGGCAATCACGGCATCCATGCCCGAAGCACATAGCCGGTTCACGGTCACACCCGGCACGGCTGCAGGCAGCCCGGCCAAAAGCCCCGCCATGCGCGCCACATTGCGGTTATCCTCCCCGGCCTGATTGGCGCAACCAAGGATCACCTCGTCAATCCGCGCCGCATCCA
>WFQA01000185.1 GCA_015487255.1 Paracoccaceae bacterium
CCGGGGGTGACGGATCCATCCGGGGCAAAGCGGGTCAGCCCTTCATAGATATTGCTGTAGACCACACTGTCGATCGCCCCGGCGGCCCCGGCTGTCGGGTCCAGATGTGGCGGCTCGAGCTGGTCACCCACGGTGATGCTGGTATTGCCCGCCAAAGCCGCGCTGGCAAGCATGGCCAACAGGCTGGCCCCGGTTAAAATCCGTTTCATGTCATTCTCCTAAATTGGCTGCTGATGTGCCCGTCAGCAGGTCGGCAAGGGCGAGGCCCATCACTTTGGCCGAGTCGATCATGTCTTCCACCTCGATATATTCGTCGGGCTGATGTGCAAGGTCGAGAATCCCCGGCCCATAGGCAATACAGTTCTTCATCCTTCCTATGCGGTCAATGTGTTTTTGGTCATAAGTGCCGGGAGAAACCACAAATTGCGGCTTTTTATCCAGCACCGCCTCGATCGCAGCCGCCACGGTTGTAACAACCGGCGCGTCTTTTGCGGTCATCACCGGGTTGACGGAATGGATCGGATGCATCTCATAGGCAAACCCCATCCGCTTTGATTTCAGCTTTTCCAGCAGGGCGCGGATTTCCGCCTCCACATCCGCGATATCCTCCTCCAGCAAAAACCGCCGGTCAATGATCATTTTGCAGCGGTCCGGCACCACCGGGCTGGGCAGGCCGGTAAAGCCCGGCGGCGGCTCATCCTGCCCGCCATGGATGGAGTTGATATTCATCGTGCTTTGCCTGGCCCCTTTGGGCACCACCGGCATATCGGTGCGCTTTTTGGCCAGCGCGGGAAACAGGCTCGTCTCCATCTCGGCAATCACCGCCCCCATGTGGCGCACCGCGCAATCCCCCAGAAACGGCATCGAGCCATGGGCGATATGGCCACGGGTTTCGATCTCGGCCCAAAACACCCCGCGATGGCCAAGGCAGACCCGGTCCTTGTGCAAAGGCTCGGGGATGATCACATGCTGCACCCGCGACGGGCTGAAATAGCCCTGCTCGCTCAGGTAGGCCACGCCGCCAAAACCGCCGCTCTCCTCATCGGCTGTGCCCGAAATCTCGATCGCGCCGGAAAATGCCGGCCACACTTCCAAAAACGCCTCCACCGCGATGATCGAGGCCGCCAACCCCCCCTTCATATCACAAGCCCCCCGGCCATAGATGCGGCCATCCTTCAGCTCGCCGCCAAACGGCGCCATGCTCCAGCCCTGCCCGACCTCGACCACATCGATATGGCTGTTGAAATGCACACATTCACCGGGCCGCCCGCCCTCGCGCCGCGCCACGATGTTCCAGCGCGGGTGGCGCGGGCTGTCACCCGGCGTGTCATAGGCGCGGATCATCTCGCATTCAAAGCCCAGCCCGCGCAGGTGCTTTTCGAGATAGGCGCAAATATCGTGGTAATATTCCCCCGGCGGGTTCAGGGTCGGAATCTGGATCAGCGCCTGGGTCAGCGCGATCAACCCGTCGCGCTTGGCCTCAACCCTTTGCATGAATTCATGGCGTTTGTCCTGCATATCAGCCCCCTTGCCAAGCGCCATCATGCTCCCCTAATCTGGCCCCTGCCTCAATACGGTAGGATTACGGATGCCGCTAGCCTTTGACCATATCACCTTTGACCTTGCCCCCATCGGGCTGGTTCTGACCGAAGAGCGCATCATCAAATCCTGCAATCGCACCTTCGCCCATATGTTTGGTTATCCGCGCGAGGAGTTGCTCAATCAATCCTTTCGCATGCTTTACCCGAGCGCCACCGAGTTTGACGCCATGCGCAATATCGGCCTGAACGCGCTGCGCCAAACCGGGCAATATTCTGACGAGCGCATCATGCACCGCCGGGACGGCACCATGTTTTGGGTCCGGGTGCGCGTTGCCACCCCCAACCCGCAAAACCCGCTTTCGCGCACCATTCTCAGCTTTGCCGATATTTCCGGCCAGCGCCCCGAGGTCGAACTGACCCCGCGCGAAAAACAGGTGGTCATGCGGCTCGGGCAGGGTGACACCAGCAAGGAAATCGCCCGCGCCCTTGGCCTTTCGCCCCGCACCATCGATGATTACCGCGCGCGATTGCTGCGTAAATTCAAGGTGCGCAATATAGCCGAGCTGCTCAGCCGGATCATCGGGCCGGGCGGGTAGCGCGGTTTTGCGCCGATTCATCCACCGGATACAACCCGAAGTGAAAAATACATTCCGGATCAAAGTATTTGATTTATTCGCTTTGCCCCTCCCTGATTCTGGGTTAACACTCGTTCAGTTGTTTCGAAATCTGGGAGGAAAACATGAAACATAAGCTGCTGAAAAGCTCAACGATTATTGCCGTATCCCTCACGCTTGCCGGCGAGGGTATCGCCGCGGGTGTAACCGAATGGAACGTATCGCTCTGGGGTAAACGCCGGGCCTTTACCGAACATGTGGAGCGCCTCGCCGAACTGCTGGACGAAAAAACCAATGGCGAGTTTGTGCTCAACCTTTCCTATGGCGGGCTGAGCAAAAACCGCGAAAATCTCGACGGCATCTCGGTCGGCGCATTTGAAATGGCGCAGTTCTGCGCTGGCTACCACCCGGATAAAAACCCCTCGATCACCGTGCTTGAGCTGCCATTCCTTGGCGTAACCTCGCTGGAGCAGGAAGTGGAAGTCTCGATGGCGGTTTACCAGTCGCAAGCCGCGATTGATGATCTGGCCCGCTGGAACGCCACCTTGCTGATGCCCTCGCCCCTGCCGCAATACAACATTATCGGCAAAGGTGATGCGCCTCAAACACTGGCCGATTTTGAAGGCATGGCCGTGCGGGCTACCGGCGGTGTAGGTCGCGCTCTGGCCGCCGTGGGCGCGGTGCCGACCTCGATGTCCGCCACCGAAGTGCGCCAGGCACTTGATAGCGGCGTGGTCAGCGCGGTGGCTTTTGCGCCACATGCGCATATGTCCTTTGGCACCATCGAGAGCGCCACATGGTGGACCACCAATCTCAACCCCGGCACGGTGAATTGCCCGGTTGTGGTCAACACCGATGCGCTGAATGATCTGAGCGACGATAACCGCGAAGCCCTGCTTGGCTCGGTCGATGAATCGCTGGATTATTATGTGGAGAACTACAACAACAAAACCATGGCCGCATGGGGCCCGGCCCTTGATGAGCGCAATATCGAGCGCATCACCTATTCTGAAGAGGCGCTTGCGGCCTTCCGCGAAGCTGTGGCCGGCCCGGCGGCTGCGGCCTGGATCGAAGAGAACTCCGCGCGTGGCCTGCCCGCGCAAGAGCTCTATGATCTGGTGATCGAGACCATCAACAAGTAAAAATCTGCGCGCCTCCCAAACGGGGGAGGCGCGCATGTTTGAAGGACAAACCATGGCTTCGCCTTCCAGTATCCTGACCGACAATTCCACCCTCAGCCGCCTTGATCTCATGCTTTTCTGGCTTGAAACCAAGCTGGCGCTGATCGGCGGCATTGCGGTGTTTTCTCTCATGATCCTTGCGGTTATCTCGGTTAGCGGGCGCAATTTTGCCAATACCCCCCTGCCCGGTTATGTGGATTGGATCGAGCAAGCCATGCCCGTTATCGCTTTTGTCGGGGTTTCCTATACCCAGCGCCTTGGCGGGCATATCCGCATGGATATTCTGATCGGCCATCTGCGCGGACGCGCATTGTGGCTGGTTGAGCTGATCTCGACTCTGGTGATGCTGGCGCTGATGCTGCTTTTGGTCTGGGGCACGTTTTCGCATTTTCTGCGCTCGATTGATTTCAGCGCCCCGCTCTGGAGCCGGGATTCGAGCATGGATATCGGCCTGCCGCTCTGGCCAACCAAGCTATTGGTGCCGGTGGGTTTTAGCGTGTTGTCGCTGCGCCTGGCCTTGCAGGCCTGGGGCTTTGCGCGGGCTTTTGCCACCGGGGCAACCCGCCCCGTGGCCGTGCCGCTTTACGAGGATGCCGCCACCGCCGCGGCCAGGGAGGCCGCCACGGTTTCCGGTTTTGAAGATAAGGAAAGCAAATAATGGAACCCATTGATATCGGCCTTGTGGTTTCCGGCTTTTTGCTGGTTTTGGTTCTCATCGGCGTACGGGTGGCTTTTGCTGCGGCTTTGGCCGGGCTGGTCGGGCTGGTTTGGATATTCTGGGCCAAAAAGGGCTATGACCCCGAGGAATTCATCTGGGCGCTGACCGTGGCGGTCAAAACCGCCGGGCAGGTGCCGCATTCCAAGGTTTCCTCACAGGCGCTCTCGCTGATCCCTACTTTTATTCTGATCGGGTTTCTGGCCTATTATGCCGGGCTGACCAGGGCGCTGTTTACCGCGGCCAAGCGCTGGGTGGGCTGGCTGCCGGGCGGGCTTGCGGTTTCAACTGTGTTTGCCACCGCCGGTTTTGCCGCGGTATCCGGCGCTTCGGTTGCCACCTCGGCGGTGTTTGCCCGCATCGCCATTCCCGAAATGCTGCGCGAGGGCTATGACAAGCGCTTTGCCGCAGGCGTAGTGGCGGCGGCGGGCACGCTGGCCTCGCTGATTCCACCTTCGGCGATTTTGGTGATCTATGCGATTATTGTTGAGCAGGATGTGGGCAAATTGCTGCTGGCGGGCTTTATTCCCGGCGCATTCTCGGCGCTGATCTATGGCAGCATGGTGGTTGGCATGGCGGTCTTCTGGAAAAAACTCGGCCCACCGGTTGGCGGCTTCACCTGGCGCGAGCGCTTTGAAAGCCTGCCCCCGGCACTGCCGATCCTGTTTGTGGTCGTGATCATCATCCTGTTTATCTACAACCCGTTTGGCGGTGACGCCTGGGGCACCCCGACAGAGGGCGGCGCGCTTGGGGCTTTTGTGGTTTTCCTGATGGCGCTTTATCGCGGCATGCGCTGGAAGCAACTGCGCGAGGCCCTGCTGGAAACCGGCAAGCTGGCGGTGATGATCTTCACCATCATCTGGGGCGTGCTGATCTTTGTGCGCTTTTTGGGCTTTGCTGACCTGCCGGGCGCGTTTTCGGACTGGATCACCTCGCTTGATCAATCCCCGATGCTGACGCTGATCTTTATTCTGCTCGCCTATGCGGTGCTGGGCATGTTTATGGATGCAATCGGCATGCTGCTGCTCACCCTGCCGGTGGTTTACCCGGCGGTTGTGGCACTCAATGGCGGCGAGGGGGTGCTGGCGGCGGATAGCGCCTTTGGCATGTCAGGCGCGGCTGTGGGCATTTGGTTTGGTATTATCGTGGTGAAAATGGCGGAGCTTTGCCTGATCACCCCGCCCATCGGGCTGAACTGCTTTGTGGTTGCCGGGGTGCATTCTGATATTTCGGTGCAGGATGTGTTTCGCGGCGCTTCGCCTTTCTTTGTGGCTGACGCGCTGACCATCGCCGGGCTGATCGCCTTTCCGAGCATTGTGCTTTATCTGCCCAACCTGTTGCTTGGCTAAATCTTTGCCCGGCAAGGCCAGGCGCCCTGCCGGGCCAAACGCATCAAGCCGGAGGAATTGCCGAACATGGGGCAACAAGCGCCCCCTGCCAAGCGAAGCGAGGCCAAGCCCAACGGGAGGTGGCTTTTTGCGCAGCAAAACGACGCCGACGGGCGGGAGAGCACCGTTTGATTTAACGCAGATCTTGGAGCAAGCGCTGCTTTATCGGCGGCATTTTTCCGGTAAACCGCAAAAATGGCTGGCCGGCGGCGGTCTGTGCCGACCAGCTAGGGTATAACGCCAATATCTCGGTTATTCTGGCTGGCGGCGGTTTGGGTGCTAAACCCAGTTCGCCGGGTCCACATAAAGCCCAAACCAGATCGACCACAGGCCAAGCAGCACAAACACCCCGCCGATCACCCAGCGCATTTTGACCAGCCTGCCCGCCAGCCGGTCCAACGCCCCGGCAAAACGGGGAACAACAGCAAAGATCACCAGCGGCAGCGAAAGAAACAACCCAAACAGGAACATCATCCAAAAGCCGGTCAACACCGTGCCGGTGGTGGCTGCCAGCCCAAGCAGGCCAAACAGGATCGGGGCGGCGCAAGCCGGGATATTCAGCCCAAAGGCCAGCCCGAGCACCACCGGGTTACCCGCCCTTTTCCATGCCGCCGGGGCAAGATTGATCCGCCGTTTCACCAGCCCGGCCCGGCCCAGAATAAACGCCAGCCCAACCGCCAGATAGATCGAGCCAAATACCAGCCAGATGCCGGTTTGCACCCCGATCAGCTTTTGCCCGATAAAGGCGATCACCGCGCCAAAACCGCCAGCGGTGAGCGAGCGCACCAACACAAATACCGTTACGGCATTCAGTTTCATCGCTTTTGAGCGGTTTTTCTGCGTGTCCAAAAACAGCAAATGCCCGCCAATGGTGCATGGCTCGATAAACCCAAGCAGCCCCAGCCCGATCGGCAGCAATATCAACACCTGAAACGAAAGTTCCATGATTCCCCTTTTTCTTGTCATTGAGCCATCCAGTAGCAGGAAGGTCAATGCCGGGGATTCTCACTTATAAGTCAGCGGATGCGAAACGCCAGTTTCACATCATTCAGCGCCGCAATCTGGTCGCGGCTCCAATCATCACCCAGCATGGCTTTAACCAGCCGCATCAGGTCCTGAAAGCCCTCAACCCCGGCGATACGGTTAAGCCGGCGTGATAGGCGCAACACACCCGCTTCATTACTGCCGCATTCATTGACCAGCCAACGACCCATCACCAACAGTTCCTCAGCCTCATCGCGAGAGACCTCCAGCACCGATTGCACCTGAAGCATCATCTCGCGCCGTTGCTCTTGCGTGGGCAGCGCCCCCAGCTCAAAAAACGCAATGGCAATACCGGTTATGGCGAGTTTAGGCTCATCTATGCTCTCAACCGGGTGCACATTGGAGCGCCGCTTAAAACCAAACCGCCGGGCGGC
>WFQA01000186.1 GCA_015487255.1 Paracoccaceae bacterium
ACCTTGAGGCGATATCCGAGCATATCTCCCAGACCGAGCGCCGCAGCATGCTGGCCGAGCGCGACACCACGGATCGTTATCTTTCCGCCTTTCTGTCCGAGCAGGTTGGCAGCGCCTTTGCGGGGGTGATCAGCGGGGTGGCGCGGTTTGGCATTTTTGTGAAGCTTGATGAAACGGGAGCAGACGGGCTAATTCCGGTCTCGCGCCTTGGGCAGGAATATTTTATTTATGACGAGGATAGCCGCACGCTTACCGGCGAGCATTCCGGCAAGGTTCTGCGGGCGGGGCTGCGCGCCAAGGTGAAACTGGAAGAGGCCGACCCGCTGACCGGCGGCTTGCTGTTTGAGCTGCTGGAAGTGGATGGCAAAGCCCTGCCTGCCGGTAAAAAAGGCAAAAGGAATCGCGGCGCGGCCAAGGGCAAGGCCCGGGGCAAATCCAGGCATCGGAAGTTGAAAACCAAGGCGAAGCGCCAACGCTGACGCGATAATCGTGTGATTTTTCACCCAAATATATAAAACCGCGCCGCTAAACTTTAGTTTATCGGCCCTATATTGCCCCCTTGGGCCAATTTTACATCCTGCCCGGTGCCGCCATATTTGCCGCATGCAATCAAGCATTTGTCAAAACCATACCGGAGAAGAAACATGAAAATCGCAACCCTGATAAAATCCACCACTGCTGCTTTGATGCTCAGCGCCTCCCTTGCCGCCGCCCAGGTGCCGCCGGAATTTGCCGATGATCCGATCGTGCAGCAAATTTCCGAGCAGCTTGCGGCCGAGGGGTTTGAGATTACCAGCGTCAAGGTCACCCTGCTGGGGCGCTACAAGATCGAAGCCGCGGCACCCGGGTTTGAGCGCGAAATCGTGCTGGCCCCGGGGGCAGGCACCATATTGCGCGACGAATTGCGCGCTGCCGATGATGGCGCTGCCGATACGCCGGATGATAACGGCCAATCCGATAATGACAACGGATCGGACGATCACGGCAGTGATGGCAAGGGCAGTGATGATAACGGCTCTGCAAGTGATGGCCCGGATGACAACGGTTCTGACGACAGCAGCCCCGATGACGGCAATTCGGATGACAATGATTCCGGAGATAATGGCCCGGATCACAGCGGCAATGACGATAATGATTCGGGTAACAATGATTCCGGCAGCGAAAGCCAGGAGACCAGCGACTAAAACCGGAATCCTACTTAAAATTGTCCCAACCGGCATTGCATGGCGGGCACGCGGCTCCTAGTGTTTCGATATTGGGGGCCGCAGTCGTGCCGTATCATTATTAAGGAATCTCCATGCAAAAACCCATAAAACTCCGGCTGGTCCGCCTGGCGCTTATCCTGCAACTGGTCAGCCTGTTTTTGTTTGCTGGCGAGATATTCGCCGATTCCTTTGGCAAGGGGCTGATTTATATTCCGTGGGAAGTGCATGAGGCGATCGAGATCACCGCGGTGATCGGCCTGTTGTCCGGGTTTATTCTTGGCCTGATGCTGGTGCGCAATCTGTTGGTGCGCAACTCAAAGGTGGAGGGGCAGCTCAGAGTGGCCTCGGGCGAGTTTCATGCCCTGCTCAAGGAGCATTTTGCCCAATGGGGGCTTTCCCCCTCCGAAACCGATGTCGCCTACTTTGCCATCAAGGGGATGTCCAATAACGAGATCGCCGCGCTGCGCGGCACCTCGGATGGCACGGTCAAGGCCCAGCTCAACGCGGTTTATAAAAAAGCCGGGCTTGAAAGCCGCACCCAGCTTTTAGGGTATTTCATCGAAGAGCTGATGGTGAAAGAAACCAGCAATTAACCAACGGTAAACTGCCCCATCATCCCGGCATCTTCATGCTCGAGAATATGGCAGTGATACATATAGGGGGCCTTGGCATCCGCCAGCCGGTCAAAGCGCACCAGTATCTCGGCCTTGCCATTAACCAGCACCACATCCTTCAGCCCCACCTTGGCATAATCCACCGGCACGTTTTTGTGCGAGAGCACCTGAAACGAGGTGCCGTGCACATGGAACGGATGCTGCATCATATTGGCGCTGACCTCCCAGATTTCGGTCTCGCCGGGCTGCACTTGCTCGTTGATCACCTCCATCTCCATTTC
>WFQA01000187.1 GCA_015487255.1 Paracoccaceae bacterium
GCCCGTATAATGGTGATGGTGTTTTCTGGGCCCATGACGGCAGCGGCAGCAATATTTACCTGAATGATTCCTGGCAGGTCTCGGTGATGTCGTATTTTGATCAGCAAGAGACCGGCATGGGCTCTTTGAGATACCCGCTCACCCCGATGATTGCCGATATTCTGGCTATGCAAACGCTTTATGGCACGGCGGGCAATCTGCGCCTTGGGGATACCACATACGGCACCGGCTCGAATTCCGGTGATTTTTATGATGGCCTGCTCAATGCGGGCAGGGCTTTTACCATCATTGACGATGGCGGCATCGATACGATCGATTTTTCCGGTGTGAGCGCGGCGCAGACCGTTAATCTCAACCCGGAATCAATTTCAGATGTTGGCGGGCTGGTTGGCAATATGATCATCATGCGCGATACCATTATCGAGAATTTCTTCTCGGGCGCGGGCAATGACGATATTCTGGGCAATATCGCGGCCAACGAGGTCAGGGGAAGCGGCGGCAACGATATTATCAAGGGCCGCGGCGGGGATGATCTGATTTATGGCGGCACAGGTGACGATACCCTGAACGGCAATGCCAAGAGTGATATCATCTATGGCGGTGCCGGTAATGATATTCTGAGCGGCGATAATGGCAAGGACAAGCTCATTGGCGGCGAGGGAAATGACACGCTCAGCGGCGGCAAGGGGCGCGACAAGCTGAAAGGTGGCGCGGGGGAAGATACGTTTGTGTTCAAAACCGGCTGGGGCGTGGACAAGATCAGGGATTTTGAAGATAATATCGACACCATCCAGCTTGATGAAGCCCTTTGGGGTGGTAGCCTGACCATCCAGCAGGTGCTGGATACCTACGGTGCCGTAGCGGTCTCCGGCGGTGGCACCAGCTATGTCGAGCTTGATTTTGGTGCCGGGGGTGTGCTGAAGGTATTCGGCATTACCGATGTCAACGCATTACTTGATGATATCAGCTTCTTATAGCTTGGCAGCGGGGTTGTTTTAAGGCATATCAGGGCGATGCCAACAATTTAGGAACGCCCCGATATGCACAATATCTCCCCCCTTCCAGATTTTTTGATCTCCCGCTACAAAGACTGGAAATCCGGTGCTTTTGTTGAGCAGCGCGCCCATTTCCACAAGCTGGCCACCGAGGGGCAAAGCCCCAGGGCGATGGTGATTTCCTGCTGTGACAGCCGGGTGAACGTGACCTCGATTTTCGGCGCGGAAAGCGGTGATTTTTTCATCCACCGCAATGTGGCCAATCTGGTGCCGCCATTTGCTCAGGATGAGGCCCATCACGGCACCTCGGCCGCCATCGAGTTTGCGGTCACCGCATTGAAGATCGAGCATATGGTGGTGGTCGGCCACTCCCAATGCGGCGGCGTGCGCCATTGCCACGATATTTGCCACGGGGATATAACCCCGCAGCCCGACAGTTTTGTCAGCCACTGGATGGATATCCTGCGCCCCGGTTACGAGCGGGTGAAGCATATCGAGGATGATGCCTCCCGCGTCACCGCGCTTGAGCAAACCGGGGTGGTGGTTGCCATCGAAAACCTGCTTGGCTTTCCTTTTGTGCGCGAAGCGGTGGAGAGCGGGCAGATGAGCCTGCACGGGCTGTGGCACAGTATCGGTGACGGGGTGCTGAAATCCTACAACCACCAAAGCGGGCAGTTCGAGCCGGTGGGCTGATGGCCAAAACCCGGCTATATGTGCAAACCCCGCTGAAAGCCGGGCAGGTATTGGCGCTGGATGCGGGGCAGAGCAATTATCTGTTTGGTGTGATGCGGCTCAAGCCGGGTGACGGGCTGCTGGTGTTTGACGGGGTAAATGGCGAATGGCGGGCCGAAGTGGCCAGGGCCAACAAGCGCAATGGCCTGCTGGTTTGCCAAGCGCCGGTATCGCCGCAAATCACCCCGCCCGATCTGTGGTTGCTCTTTGCCCCGATCAAAAAGGCCCGCAGCGCTTATCTTGTTGAAAAAGCGGTAGAAATGGGGGTGCGGGAGGTCCACCCGGTGCTGACCCGTTATACCAGCGAGCGCTTTAACGGTGTGCGCATGCAGGCCCATGCGATTGAGGCCGCCGAGCAATGCGGCACCACCTTTGTGCCCACCCTGCAAGAGCCATTAAAGCTGGATGAGCGGCTGAAGCACTGGCCCGCACGCCGCAAGCTGATGTTTTGTGACGAGCGCCGCGCCGCCCTGCCGGTGGCCAAGGCCCTGGCGGCCGAGGCGGGGGGGGAGTGGGCGATCCTGATCGGGCCGCAGGGCGGGTTTGCCCCGGATGAGGTGGATATGCTGCGCGGCCAGCCGCAAACGGTCAGTGTCAGCCTTGGGCCGCGAATATTGCGGGCCGACACCGCCGCCGTGGCAGCGATTGCGGCTTGGCAGATTGCTTTGGGGGATTGGAAATAAGCGCGATATCCCGAGGGCTTGAATTTGATGAAACCACCCCTTCCCGCGCTTGGGTGCAGCAATGAAACGCGCATGTGTTAAGTGTATAAATAATCTTAATGCCCTGATTTTACATCTTTATTCGCCACATTCCAATATCTGCCAACCTGGCCAAGCCGGTGGCGCGCCTTCGTCACCGGCTTGAGTTCCTCACGACGGGCACTGTCATCAGGGTGCTTTGATAGATAGTGCGCCGTTGATCGACCCCCTGCGCCTTGCGGCAAATACCCCACAGCTTGCCACTAAAGCGTTTTGCGTTTTATCTGAACCACCTGTCGGTTTTACCATTGCGGCAGTGATTGTGAAACAATCGCGTTCAATGGTAATACCGATTCAAATCAAACGCAAAACGCCTTAATAACCAAAGGGCTGGTTTTCGGGCAGGGGGGCGCGGGCCTGCGCCAGGGTCACCTCCAACGTTGCCCGCGCCCAGACCACCTCGACAATCGCCCCCGTTGGCCGGGCTTTTTCCGCTGGCAGGTCTTCGCCCTCCCATTCCGAACCATTGGCAAAGGTCAGTTGCGCCCCGGTGCGCTCCAGCAGGGTTTTGGCGATGAACAGCCCCAGCCCCATGCCCTCGTAATCCGGCCGCGCCGGGTCACTATCGTCGCGCTGGCGCACAAACGGCTCGCCGATACGGCCAAGCAGATGCGCCGGATAGCCCGGCCCGTCATCCCCCACATGCACTTTCAGGTGGGCTTTATCCCATGCGATATCTATCCAGACGGTGCTATCGGCAAAATCCACCGCGTTCTGGATCAGGTTGCGCAGCCCGTGGATGATCTCGGACTGGCGCGCCACCAGCATGTGGTCAGCCCCCGGGCCATCATTCATGCGCCCGTTGATGCGCGGAATGACGCGCTTGCCACGCGCCAGATGCGGCTCCATCGCCTCTTGCACCAGGGCCGAAATCGGCGCGATTTGCAGCAGGGTGTCATCTTTGCCCGAGCGCCCCATCTCGTGCAGGATATCCCGGCAGCGCTCGGCCTGCTCGCGGATCAGCCGCACATCCTCCAGCAGCTCGGGCTGGTCCTTCAACTCATCCATCAGCTCGGTGCTGACCATTTTTATGGTGGCCAGCGGGGTGCCCAGCTCATGGGCGGTGGCGGCCACCACCCCGCCGAGTGCGGTCAGCCGCTGCTCACGCCCCAGCGCGGTTTGCGTGGCGGCCAGCGCTTGAGACATCGAAAACACCTCCACCATCACCCGCCGGGCATAAAGCGCCAAAAACCCGACCGAGGTGATCAGCGCCACCCAAAACCCGTAGGCAAGCAGCAATGGCACCTGCAACACCTCGCCGCTGACCATCCTGAGCGGCGGGGCGAATTCGAGCAAAGCGGTGATAACCCCCACCGCCACCAGCCCGAGAATGATCGTGGCGCGCAGGTTCAGCGCTGTTGCCACCATGACAACCGGCGTGAGCAGCAGCACCGAAAACGGATTGGTCAGCCCGCCGGTCAGCCCGAGCAGCGCGCCGAGCTGCACCAGATCAAACATCAGGGTCAAAAGTGCGGCCCGCTCGCTCAGCCGCCGGTTTTCGGGGAACACAACCGTGGCCACGATATTGACCGCCACCGCCACCCCGATCACGGTGGCCACCAGATCAACCCTTATATCCAGCCCGAGCCAGCTTGTGGCCAGCCAAAGCGCCACTGATTGCCCGGCAATGCTCATCCAGCGCAGCATCACCAGCGTGCGCAGCCGCACCCAGCTAAACCGCGCCTCGGTTGGTATGATATTTACACTTGGCTCCGCCATGCCCCTGCCTA
>WFQA01000188.1 GCA_015487255.1 Paracoccaceae bacterium
GAAGGCTGAAGGGATACCGGCGCATCTTCTCAAGGTTCGAAAAACTCGACGTGATGTACCGCGCCTTTCTCAACTTCGCTCTCATCGTGGATATGATTAAGTGTTAACAGGCCCTAGAACAGCGCCAGCCATTCCAGTGTCGGCACGCCCAGATGATGCAGGGTTACCTCAGCCAGCAGGCCGACAAACAGGCCAAAGAGATAAAGCAATGATAGCTTGAAGAACTTTTTCTCGGCCTTGTAACCGTCTAGCTTGGCTACATCTTCCTTACGCCGCCACAGGGCAACTGCACCTTTGACAAACAGAATGTTGAGCCAGATGGCAATGGCAAGATAGACAATCCCTCCAACGGAGCTGAAAGCCAGCGCCATCGAGGTTGGCACCAATAGCAATGTATAAACCAATATCTGCCGCCGTGTGGCCGGGCGGCCGTGGGTTACGGTCAGCATCGGCACCTTGGCGCGGCTATAGTCATCGTTCATAAACAGCGAAAGCGCCCAGAAATGCGGTGGTGTCCACATAAACACCAGCCCAAACATTGCCACCGCTTCAAAGCTGACACCACCGGTTACCGCCATCCAGCCGATCACCGGCGGGAAGGCACCCGAAGCACCGCCGATAACGATATTCCACGGGCTCGAGCGCTTGAGCCACATGGTGTAGATCACCACATAAAAGAAAATCGTAAAGCCGAGCATGGCCGCTGCCGCCCAGTTGGTCGCCAGCCCGAGCAGGCCTACCGAAAGCAGGCTCAGCACCAGCCCGAAATTGCGCGCGGCAACAGGTGAAACCCGCCCCGCAGGCACCGGCCGATTGGCGGTGCGGCGCATCAGGATATCAATATCCGCATCCCACCACATGTTCAGCGCGCCCGAGGCACCGCCGCCAACAGCGATCAGAAAAATTGCGGCAAATGCATTAAACGGAGCAATACTGCCCGGCGCGGCCAGCAAGCCAATCGCAGCGGTGAATACCACCAAAGACATCACCCGTGGCTTAAGCAGGGCAAAATAATCGCCAACCCGTGAAGGGCGGATGTCGGTATTTACAGCGGTATCGGACATGGCTTCACTCCCAGTTTTTTAGTGGGGCGCGGCCAGTAATACCAGCCGCGCCTGTTCTTTCAGGCAGGTGCGATTACATCGACATCGCCATGCCCGGGGTGGACATCTGGCCCATCATGCCAAGCTGCATATGGTAAGGCAGCATACACATGAACATCCAGCTCCCGGCTTCCTGGATCTCGACAACCATGTCAAAATCGCCACCTGGCAGCATCAGGGCCTTTTCAAACAGGGCCTCGTGCTCCAGCAGGCTCCAGTCTGCCCGGGTAACCCGATAGTTGGCAGCCGCCATCAGCGGGCCGTTCATGAACATGAACTCATGCGGGATCTCGCCATCATTGACGACGACAAATTTGATCCGCTCACCAACCTTGACCTCGATATTCATTTCTGAGAACCCCCATTCGGTCATGGTCAGCTCGATCACACGGTCATATTCACCGCCATCAGTGATCAGCAGGCCACCTTCGCCCATCTCGGCACCACTGCTTGGAGACATATTCATGCCTTCAGCCATGGCTCCCTCACCTTCGGCTGCGGCCATGTCCATACCTTCGGCCATGGGTTCCTCACCTTCGGCTGTGGCCATGTCCATACCTTCGGCCATGGCTTCGCCCCCGGTGGCTGACATGTCCATACCAGACATATCCCCCATCTCTTCAAGGGCCGCTTCAAGCACAACTTCGTCTTGCTCCGGCACCTGAAACACGCCAACATCTTCAGCGCTATGGTCATCTGGAAGGTTGCGGTTTTCAGGTATGAAACCATCTTCCCTAAACCCTTCCAAAAGGCTGACTTCAGGCGGGAGCTGGCGCAATGGGCCAACTCCGGCAGTGACCAGATAGCCCACCACAACGGTGCCCACCAGCCCGATTATTCCAAAAGATTTCAACATATCGGTTCTCCTTATTCTGCTGGTTGGGCAGCCGGGGCTGCTTTGAGGTCATGTACAACCGGCCATGGATCGCCGGTCACTTCTTTGCCATGCTTGGCGCTCCAGAACAGGTTCACCAGGAAGAACAGGAAGCCAAGGGCGACCATGTATCCACCAATGGTGATGAACATCTGGGTTGTCGCCCAGCCGGAGATATCAAGATAATCGTATACCCAACGCGGGAAGTAGAGATAGCCCGCAACCCCCATGCCGGTGATCTTGACAAACAAGCCCACCTGCCAGAGCCAGAAGTGCCAGTTGCCCAGCGTTTGATTATACATCCGCCCCGTGAAGTAGGGATACAGGAAGTAAATCCCGGCAAAGGCCATTTGCCCCGCAAAGCCAAAGAACATCGCGTGGAAGTGAGCCGGTATCCAATAGGTATTGTGGATAAAGTCACTGTTCGGTGCGATTTGCGCATTAAGGAAGGCTGTCGCCCCGCCATACACGATAAAGGCAATCGAGAAGACCATAAACTTGAACGGAATCGCCCGCCTTGCGCTATCCGGTATTGGCCCCATGAACAATGAGGATATCCAGTTGAACACGTGCAACACCGAAGGGATGAACACAAGCATGGTCAATATCTGGATAAAGCGCTGGTAATCCCCCGCAACCGTATAAAGTGGCTGAAAGTGATGTGGACCAATCGGCAAAGCCCCGATCGACAGCAAAACAAAAGCCGCAACCCCGGACCAGTAGCTCCACATCGGGCGCCCCAGGAAGCGTGGCATGATCGTATAGATGATCGCAATTGCCGGCACAAATGGCAGGTAAACCGCCGGGTGGCCATAGGTCCAGAACACATAGAGGAAGAACTTCACCGAACCACCGCGAGACGGATCAAAGAAAGCAACCGAGGTCCATTCGGCCCAATCGGAAAGCAAGCCAAAGCCAACAAATCCCAGCGGGAAGGTCGAAACCATAAAGAGCAGGCCAATCGTGCCCGCAGCCCAAGCTATCAGCGGGGTATTTTTAAGCCCGCCCTTTGAAGCCAGCGCGTTGCGGAAAAGCACCGCACCCGCCAGAAACTCTGAAATTGCCACCAGCAGGATCGCCACATGGCCCATCCAGATCAATGGATTGCCGGTGCGGGTAGACATCGGCGCATAAGCGGTCCAAGTGAAATCTGGCCGCCCGATGACCAGCAGCACCGCTGCCACAATCAACAGCCAATAGCTCCACTGCGCGGCACCTGCCCAGAGCAGCCGCTCTGTGCCCAGCACCTTTGGTATCATATAATAGCTGATCGACACCACCATCGGAATCAAAAAGCCAAACACCATCACCATGCCGTGCAGGGTCATCAGGGTCATATAAACCCTTGCGCCCATAATCTGCACATCCGGTATGGCCAGCTCGGTGCGGAATATGATGGCAAACATGCCACCAAGCGCCAACATAATGAAGGCAGTGAAAATCCCCTTTAGCGCGATATACCGGTAATCATTCGAGAATAGTATCTGCTTGAGGGAAACCCCGCTCAACAGATCCTTTGGTTCCCAGTGGACCTTATTGCCCATTTTGGGATCGTCCATTTCCATCGTTGCCATTAGCTGTTCTCCCCGTTATTTTCTTCACCGGCATCTACCACCAGCCACGCCTTCATTTGCGCATGGCCTATGCCGCAATAGTTCACACATTGAATGAGATATTGACCCGGCTCATCAGGTGCCCTGATCCACATCTCACGTTTTTCATCCGGGTCAATCTCAGCGGTAATTTGCGCCACCGGAATGTTAAACCCGTGGATCACATCATTGGACATGATCTTCAGCAGCACGGTTTCACCGGGTTTGACCATCAGCGCATTACGGCTGATCTCTTCCTCTTCATTGATGAAGCCAAAGCCCCACTGGAAGGCAATAACCGTCACCACCTTGTCAAAGGCCTCTTCTCCGAGACCGTCATAATTGCCCGAAATCCTTCTCTCTTCGGCATTCAGATTGGCCTGATAGGCCGTATAGGTTTTGACTGAGGTCAGATCACCATACCAAGCCAACCCGAGCATGATGCCTACAAACACGAACTCCACCGCGTAACTGGGTTTCCAGCGCGCTTTCATCAGCATGGCTGCCAGTAGCATAACCATGCCCAATATGGTGAAGGACGCGGTAATAGCCATCATAATCGCTTGTGGCCCCGATATCCCTAGAGCGTTTTCCATTCTGTCTTCCTCTCTCCTAGTTTGCGGGGTATTGACCCGTCTTGTCTTGGCTTTTCAACACCCGAAGCGGGTGCCTGGTCTTGCTGCACTTCTCTTGAAAGCGGCAGGCGCAGCTCAACACAAAGCCCGCCACTGGCGCGGTTTTTCAGGCGGATATCTCCGCCATGGCCGCGCAATATCGTGCGCGCAACCGAGAGCCCCAGCCCAGTGCCGCCGGTCTCGCGATTGCGCGATTCCTCCAGCCGCAAAAATGGACGGAACACATCTTCCTGCCGGTCATCGGGAATGCCCGGGCCGGTATCCCTGATCAGGATTTTGATCACTGATGGCTCAAACACCATCGAAACATGGGCGGAATTACCGTATTTGACCGCATTATCCACCAGGTTGGACAGCGCCCGGCGCAAGGCAACCGGGCGGCAATCCACCAAGACCCAGCGCGGCACATCTTCCAGTTCCACATCAAAACCGGCATCGGCAATATCATCACACACCCGCGCCAGCAGCGAACCGATATCAACCGTGACACTCGGTTCCGAGGTGGCATCCTCGCGGATGAATGACAGCGTGGAGGCAACCATCTGCTGCATATCGTCCAGATCACGCAGCATTTTGCGGCGCAGCGGCTCGTCTTCCACAAACTCGGCCCGCAGCCGCAAACGGGTGATCGGGGTGCCAAGATCATGGGCGATGGCCCCGAGCATCTGGGTGCGGTCCTGCACAAAGCGCCGAATACGGTTTTGCATCGTGTTAAAGGCATGGGCGGTGCGGCGCACCTCTTCGGGGCCGCGTTCATCAATCGCCGGGGCCTGCACATCGGTGCCCAAAATCTCAGCCGCCTCGGAAAGCTGTTTTAGCGGGGCGGTCATGCGCCGAACCAAAACGGCGGAAATGCCAATGACGGCGATCAGCATCACCGCCATGGAAAGCCCAAGCCGTGCCGAGAAAAAAGGTGGCGGGGCAAGCACGGTTGAAGCCATGTTCAACCACCTTCCCCCGCCGAGGTCTTGGGACACGAGAATAAGCTCATCAGGCAAGCCGCCGGCACTATTGGTGAAATAGCGGCGAACCTCGGAAAGATTATCGGGCATATTATTGGTGGAAACATGTGATATCCGGTAGTTTTGCAGTTGAGAGGCCGCCACATGCCGGGCCAGCTCCCGCTGCAAGGCCGCCTCACGCCAGCCAATGGCCGTGCTGGTCGCCACCAGCGGCTCATCCATCACCCTGACAAACCGCTTATCGGTATTGGCCACGTTGACAGCATCACGCCAGGCATCTTCCTCCACCACACCGGCAAAGGCCCCCGCCGAGGCAACCCACTGGATGGCATGCTCACCCCCGGCTGACAAAAGCGCGGTTTCACGATCGGTGGCGTAAAATAGATTACTGACCAGATGGGTGACCGCCAGGCCAACCACCAGCAGCGCCATGGCCCGAAAGGCAATGGTATCAGGCAGCAGGTTTTTCATTTGATGAAACCTCCGCTGCAAATCTGTATCCGCCACCGCGCACGGTCTGGATAAGAGTTGGGTTTTTGGGGTCGTCTTCTATTTTGCGGCGCAGGCGGCTGACCTGCATATCGATCTTGCGATCGAAAGGCAGCTCCACCTGCCCGCCGGCCAGATCAAGCAGTTGATCGCGCGAAAGCACAATCCCTGGGCGCTCAACAAAGGTGGTGAGCAGGTCAAATTCGGTGGCGCTGAGATCAACCAGCGTGCCGCTTTGCGAGGTGAGCTGGCGCAGGGCGATATCCAGCCGCCACGGGCCGAATTCCAGCACATGGCCAAAACTGTCGGTAGCGGAGGGCGGGGCCATGTTGGTACGCCGCAGCACCGCCTTGACCCGGGCCAGCAACTCATGCGGGTTGAACGGCTTGGCGATATAATCATCCACGCCAACGTTAAACCCTTCAATCCGCTCGTTTTCCTCCCCCAGCACGGTGAGCATCACCACCGGCACTTTTGACGCATCCCGCAGCTCGACACAGATCGAAAGCCCGTCCTTGCCCGGCAGCATCCGATCCAGCACAACGAGGTCGATCTTCCATTTCCCCAGAATCGCCTGCATCTCTTCGCTATCGGCAGCAGTAGAGACCCGAAACCCCTGTTTGCTGAGAAAACGGTTCAGCAAAACACGGATTTCCTGATCGTCATCAACGATCAAAAGGTGGGTCGAGGAGGGCTTGTCGTATGAATTCATGATGCTAGAATACCTATTCAACATTTGTGATGTAGTTAAATATTGTAACGAATTGTAACTTCGATTGGAGGTTTCGGCTAGTGCCGGGGCTGTTATTTGAAAACGTGCAGTATTTGAGCGTGGTTTACTTCATTTCCGCCCGTTTCCCCTTTAGCCGAATGCCCGGCCAAGAGATATAAACGCACACCTCAGGCAAGAGAAGCCCCAGCCGTTACAAAATCAGACGCCAGAGTGCCAGCCTACCCCGGGACCAATTCATACGCGCAGCAGACAATACCGACCCGCTTTGCTTTGGCGCTGAATGAAATGGAAGCGCTCAAGAAACAGGTCGAAGACGTCAATAGCCAACTTGAAAACATGCTGGATCGGATTGTTGAGGCGAACAGCGCCTCGGTGGTCAATGCATATGAATCACGGATAGAGAAGCTTGAGCGTGAAAAATTGGTTCTTCATGAAAGAATTGCGAAATCCGTTCCGCCGCAGGGACGGCTGGAGGAATGTATTGAACTCTCTCTGAAATTCCTTTCAAGTCCTTGGAATATTTGGAAAAATGGTGATTTTGCAATGCGTCAAACTGTGCTTAGATTGGCGTTTTCCGAGCCGCTGAAATGTAGTATGAAAGGGGTGTACGGAACTCCAAATTTATTCTTTTCTTTCAGGTACTTAAAGGAGGTTTTGGAGCCAAAAAGCGAGATGGTGCTGCCGGAGAGAATCGAACTCTCGACCTCTCCCTTACCAAGGGAGTGCTCTACCTCTGAGCTACGGCAGCAATGCGGTCTTCTAGCCAAAAACATCTGTCAGGCACAAGCGGATTCTTGCAGCTTTTGGGCGGGATTTCGAAATTTCCTTGATAAAGCGGGCTTTGGCAATCTGGACCCGCCCCCCTTCCATGCTGTAGAGAGGCACTCATGAGCAAAACGCCACAGGAAAAACCAAGCCCGAAACAAGCCCGCGAGCAGCGGCTCAGGGCACAGTTGCGGGCCAATTTGCAGCGGCGCAAAGGCCAAGCAAGGGTGCGCAAGGCAGCCGAGCCGGAAGAAACCGGAAATAACAGCAAAAATAGCGGGGCAAACAGGCATGGATAAAATTATCGTCAAGGGTGGAGAGCCGCTGAATGGCAGCATAGAAATTGCCGGCGCCAAAAACGCCTGCCTCACGTTGATGCCCGCCGCCCTCTTGTGCGAAGAGCCGCTCACGCTGACCAACGCGCCGCGCCTGTCAGACATTGCCACCATGACCGAGCTGCTCGAATCGCTCGGCTGCGAGGTGGCCTCGCTGCAACAGGGCCGGGTGCTGGTGCTGGGCACGCAAAAGATCAGCAACCACACCGCGCATTATGACATCGTGCGCAAGATGCGTGCGTCCATTCTGGTGCTTGGTCCGATGCTGGCCCGCGATGGCGAGGCGGTGGTTTCATTGCCCGGCGGCTGTGCCATTGGCGCGCGGCCGGTGGATATCCACCTGAGCGGGCTGGAGGCGCTGGGCGCCGAGCTTGATTTGCGTGACGGCTATGTGCATGCGAAAGCGCCAAAGGGGCTGGTCGGGGCAGAATATGAGCTGCCCTTCGCCTCCGTCGGCGCAACGGAAAACCTGCTGATGGCCGCCACCCTTGCCAAAGGCACCACGGTGCTGAAAAACGTGGCGCGCGAGCCGGAGATCGTCGACCTTGCCACATGCCTGCGCGCCATGGGGGCCGATATTGCCGGTGAGGGCACCGGCACCCTGACCATCAAAGGGGTTGAGCGCCTGCACGGAGCCACCCACCGCGTGGTCACCGACCGCATCGAGCTTGGCACCTATATGATCGCTCCGGTGATAGCCGGTGGCGAGGTCGAACTGATCGGCGGGCGGCGGGATTTGCTGGAAACTTTTTGTGACAAACTGGAAGCGGCGGGAGCCACCATTACCGAAACCGCCAATGGCCTGAAGGTGCGCCGTGACGGGCCAATAAAACCGGTGGATATCGTGACCGAGGTCCACCCCGGTTTCCCCACAGACCTGCAAGCGCAAATGATGGCGCTATTGGCCTTTTCCGATGGCAGCTCGGTGCTGGAGGAGCGGATATTCGAAAACCGCTTCATGCACGCCCCTGAGCTTATTCGCATGGGGGCGGATATCGAGGTGCATGGCGGCACCGCCACGGTAAACGGGGTGGCCAGCCTGAAGGGCGCGCCGGTGATGGCGACCGATCTGCGTGCTTCGGTCTCGCTGATACTGGCCGGGCTGGCGGCTGAGGGGGAAACGGTGGTCAGCCGGGTTTATCACCTTGATCGCGGCTACGAACAGCTGGTGCGCAAGCTCAAGGCCTGTGGCGCAAATATTGAGCGGGAGAAAGAATGATGGATGCAGGCTTTGCTGACGGGGCGGAAAAGCCAATCCGGCTACGGGCGGAAAATACCGAAGATCTGGCCGTTATATCCGCGTTGATTCAGGATGCGGTCGGGCAGAACAGCGAAACAAAATGGCAGCCAAGGCGGCACCGTTTCGCCCTTTTGCTCAACCGGTTTCGCTGGGAGGATAGAGACGCTGCCAAGGCACAGGGCCGCCCCTTTGAGCGGGTGCAGTCAACACTGGTGATTGACGGGGCCTTGAAAGCAGGGGGCGAAGGGCTGGACCCAAGCGACAAGGAGCAAATATTCAGCCTGCTCTCACTGGATTTTGCTGCCGGGGAAGACGGGGCAGGCACCCTGTCGCTCATTCTTTCCGGTGATGGTGCGATCCACCTGGAGGTGGAGTGCGTCGATGTAACCCTGACCGATATTTCCCGCCCCTATATAGCCCGGGCAAAACAGCCTCCGCGGCATCCGGTTGCGGAAAAATAATATATTTTGGTTCAAACGAAATCAACGCCAAGCCAGACCTGCCACTAATTGTTTCAAATTATGGGCTGCATTATATGATTAGACCGCCGAGCGAAGCGAGGCCACCGGCGTCGCCAGACACTGTTCAGCTTTGCTGATAAAGTGCCTTTGCTGAGCGGGTGGGCTTGGTGCCATACTGCAAAACATCCGAACCGCTGACGCCTGCCCCGAAGCAAAGGCAATTGTGGCTGAAGCATAGAGAAAAGTCTTGAGAGCAGCACAGCCACCCGTGTTGCCCTCCGCTCGATATTTGTTGCTGACGCAACAAATACCTCGCGATTGGGCGGTGGCCTCGCCTTCGGCTCGGCGGGCACGGGAAGCAGGTTTTTCACACCCCATTCGGCGCACACGCTAATTTCTCAAGTATCATAACTTGAGAAACCCGGCTTCCCACGCTATCAGGCCTCACCCCTCCCTTGCCAAAAGGCCATATCATGATTCTCCGTTATTCCCGCCCAGAGATGGTTGCCATCTGGTCCCCCGAGACCAAATTCCGCATCTGGTTTGAAATCGAAGCCCATGCTTCGGATGCCCAGGCCAGGCTTGGGGTTATCCCGCAGGCCAATGCCGATGCGCTCTGGAAAGCCAGGGATGTGGCGTTTGACGTGGCGCGGATTGACGAGATCGAGGCGGTCACCAAACATGATGTGATTGCCTTTCTTACGCATTTAGCCGAGATCGTTGGCCATGAAGAGGCCCGCTTTGTGCATCAGGGCATGACCAGCTCTGACGTGCTCGACACCTGTTTCAACGTCCAGCTCCTGCGCGCGGCAGACCTGCTGATCGAGGATATGGATGCCCTGCTCGCCGCGCTCAAACGCCGAGCCTATGAACATAAAGACACCATCCGCATTGGCCGCAGCCATGGCATTCATGCAGAGCCAACCACCATGGGCCTGACTTTTGCGCGCTTTTACGCCGAGATGGACCGTAACAAACAACGCCTGATCACCGCGCGAAAAGAGATCGCCACGGGGGCGATATCGGGTGCGGTGGGCACATTTGCCAATATCGACCCCAGTGTCGAAGCGCATGTCTGCGCCAAGCTTGGCCTTGAGCCGGAGCCGATCAGCACGCAGGTGATCCCGCGTGACCGCCACGCGGCGTTTTTTGCCGCACTGGGTGTGGTTGGCAGTTCGATAGATAATATTGCCACCGAAGTGCGCCACATGCAGCGCACCGAAGTGCTGGAAGCGGAGGAGTTTTTCTCCAAGGGGCAAAAAGGCTCGTCAGCCATGCCGCATAAGCGCAACCCGGTTTTGTCCGAAAACCTGAGTGGGCTGGCGCGGCTGGTGCGCATGTCCGTGGTGCCGGCGATGGAGAACGTGACCCTGTGGCACGAGCGTGATATTTCGCATTCCAGCGTGGAGCGCAATATCGGGCCGGACACCACCATCACCCTTGATTTTGCCCTGGGCCGATTGACCGGTCTGGTGGATAAACTGGTAATTTACCCCGATAACATGCTGGCGAACATGAACAAGTTCAAAGGCCTGGTGCACTCGCAACGTGTGCTGCTGGAGCTGACCCAAAAAGGGCTTTCGAGGGAGGACAGCTACCGGCTGGTGCAGCGCAATGCCATGCGGGTGTGGGAAGAAGGGGCGGATTTCATGACCGAGTTGAAGGCTGACCCGGAAGTGACTGCCGTGATGAGTGAGGCTGAAATCGAGGATAAATTTGACCTTGGTTATCATACCAAACATGTGGACACGATTTTCAACCGCGTGTTTGGCGACTGAAATAATAAACACCCCGCGCCACATCAAGCCGCCCATACGCCCTGCGGGCGGCTTTTTGCCAAAGGCAAAAATGCGTGTGCGACGCGGTTGCGGCGCGTCCACCATTGTGCGTTTTGCCGACCCTCCACCCGCGCCGCGCTGAAACGCAAGCGCGGGTAGCCACAAGCGCAAATGCCAAACGGCGGCGCGGGTGCTCCGCTGCAAAGCCGTGCAAGGGCAAACGCGCCGCCATTGCTATTCCGACATAAGCACCGGCACTGTCATTTGCTGCAATATCGAAACCGTCACCCCGCCAAAGGTTTTTTCGCGCAGGCGGGAGTGCCCAAAGGCCCCCATCACCAGCAAATCAGCCCCGACATCCGAAACATAATTCAGGATCACCGTGTCCACGCCAATCTCGGGATGGGTAATGCGCACCACTTCAGCATTGACCCCGTGCCGTTTAAGATGGTCAGCAAGGTTCTCGCCCTGCTGCCCGCCAAAATCATCATCGCGCTTTTTCGGGTTCACCACCAGCACATCCACCTTGTCGCGCACCTTCAGCATCGGGATCGCGTCATTCACCGCCCGCACTGCCTTTTTGCGGCCATCCCATGCGATCACCGCGCGACTGGCTCTATGCTCGAGCCGGCCGATATAAGGCACCACATAAACCGGGCGGCCAGAGCTGTGCAGCACCATATCCAGCAGTGATTCCTGAAAGGCGTGACCGGTGGAATCCGGATCCGGCTGGCCAATAAAAATCAGGTCCGCGTGGCGGGCAAAAAACGCCAGTTGCGATGCCGCCTTGCCTGCCGGGCATCTGATCACCCGCACCGCATAATCCACTCCCTCTGCCTTGACCGCCGCCTCAAACCTGGCAACCGCGTTCTTGGTGGATTTTTCAATGATTTCCTGTTGCGCCTCTGTCAGGCTGGTGGGGAAATCAATGCCGATATAGGTCGAAACCGTTGTTTCCAGCGCCATCGCCACCCCTGTCAGCCGTGCCCCTTCGCGCTTTGCCAATGCTATCGCTGCCGCCACCCGCGCTATGCAAGCCTCGCTGTAATCCAAGTGAACCAGCACATCTTTGTAAGCCATCATCGCCTCCTTTTGGGTTTTCATCACCTGTATAACCGCCCGATTGCGTCCGGCCATGATCTCCATCAAACTCCACATTATTGCCGCACAAAAAAAGCGGCCCCCACCGGCCGCTTTTCAAGTTCATCGCATTGGCTGGATGGACAAACAGCTATTCTTCCGCCTTGATGGCACGGGCAATAAAATAGGATACCGGAAGCGCCAGAGCCGCCCCGGCAACCGCTGCCGAAATCAGATATATCGGTGTGTCATAGCCCGATACCAGCGCGGCAATAAACAGCATCCCCATCAGGGTCACACTGGCCATCGGATATATATAGGACGCTAATCTCAGCACGGGCTTTCTCCTGTCAATTCATCTCGGGCAGATGTGTAAGCCACTCCGCCCCGCGCCACATTGATCAGGATCAAGAAATCACCCTTCGGTGATTTCTTTGGTTGCCTGCTCGGCATATTCGGCCAGCTTGGCGCGGATGGTGGCATCATCGGCCTTGCCAGCCAGATCGGCCACCAGCTTACGAATAACATCCTCGTCGCCCGCTTCTTCAAAATCGGATTTGATCACCTCCACCGCATAGGCCGCGGCATCATCACCGGCCTTGCCGAGCAACTCAGCCGCCCACAGGCCCACCAGCTTGTTGCGGCGCGCATCGATCTTGAATTGCGTTTCCGCATCATGGGCGAATTTGTTTTCAAAGGCGTTCTCGCGGTCATTGAAGGTGGACATATTCTTTTGCTCCTGAAGCGTTGGGGTCAACAGATAGATAACAACCCGCCCCCCCTTGTTTCAAGTGCCATTGGTGCGAATCCTTGCGCTCATAGCCAACTGCCCCTATAGAGCGCTTATTCCCACCTCCAACTTGCGGAGACCAGCCATGGCGCGGCGCAAAATGATCTATGAAGGCAAGGCCAAAATCATCTATGAAGGGCCTGAGCCTGGCACCGTGGTGCAGTATTTCAAGGATGACGCCACCGCCTTCAACGCAGAAAAACACGCGGTTGTCGAGGGCAAGGGCGTGCTCAACAACCGCCTTAGCGAGCACTTCATGACCGGGCTGAATGCCATTGGCGTGCCCACCCATTTCATCCGCCGCCTCAACATGCGCGAGCAACTGGTGCGCGCGGTTGAGATTATCCCGCTTGAGGTGGTGGTGCGCAATGTGGCGGCCGGCTCGATGGCCAAGCGGCTGGGTATTGAGGAGGGCACCTCCCTGCCCCGCCCGATTGTCGAGTTTTATTATAAAGACGATGCCTTGAATGACCCGATGGTCACCGAAGAGCACGCGATAGCCTTTGGCTGGGCCTCCCAGCCGGACCTTGACGAGATGATCAGCCTGGCGCTGCGGGTCAATGATTTCCTCTCCGGGGTGATGTTTGGGGTTGGGATCAAGCTGGTGGATTTCAAAATCGAGATCGGCCGGATATTTGACGGCGATTTCCAGCGCCTGATCGTGGCCGACGAGATCTCCCCCGACAGCTGCCGCCTGTGGGATATCGAAACCGGTGAAAAGCTGGATAAGGACGTGTTTCGCCGTGATCTTGGCAACCTTGCCGATGCCTATACCGAAGTGGCGACCCGCCTTGGGGTGATGCCAAAGAAATCCGGCTCGGGCAATGGCCCCAAGCTGGTGCATTAAGGAGCATATGATGAAAGCCCGCGTAGATATTACCCTGAAAAACGGCGTGTTGGACCCGCAGGGCAAAGCCATCCAACACGCGCTCGGCGCGCTGGGGTTTGACGGGGTCAACGATGTGCGTCAGGGCAAGGTGATCGAGCTGCAACTGGCCGGGGATGACCGGGCCGCCGCTGAGGCCGCCCTGAAAGAGATGTGCGAAAAGCTGCTCGCCAACACGGTGATCGAGGATTACAGGATCAAGGTGCTCTAGATGCTGTTCACCACCAATGACATGGGCAACCACACCCCCAGCCTGATCGTGCGCTTTCTGATCTGGATGTTGCCGGTGATGTTTCTGGGCATGGCCTCGGTGATCATCCTGCAAGGCTATCTCTGGATCAGCGCGGCCAAGCCGGCGGTTGGCACGGTGCTGCGGGTTGAGGAAATCGTGGTTGACCCGGCTGAAGAGCCGCCGCTTGTTTACTACAACCCGGTTTTCAGCTTTGAGGTGGATGGCGTGGTGCAGGAGCGCAATCTGGTGCTGGCCGGGCCGGAGCTGGATTTCGAGCCGGGCAGCAAAATGGATATCCTTTATGACCCGGCCAGCGAGGCCCCGCTGCGCCTGCCCGGCTTTGCCTATAATTATCTGTTTGGCTTCAGCATCCTTGGTATCAGCCTGATGTTCATGCTCATCTCCACCGTGCTGTGGCTATGGCTTAAAAACATGGGCCGCAAGCGCGATTAACCCCAACCCGATAGGTGCCCCCATGAAATCCGCCGTCATCGTCTTTCCCGGTTCAAATTGTGATCGCGACCTCGCGGTCGGGCTGGAGCGCGCCTCTGGCCGTGCCGCTGAAATGGTTTGGCATAAAGATGCCGCGCTGCCCGAGGGGCTGGATGTGGTCGCCATCCCCGGCGGTTTTTCCTTTGGCGATTACCTGCGCTGCGGGGCAATTGCGGCGCGCATGCCGATCATGCGGGCGGTGGTGGAATTTGCCCGGAAAGGCGGCCATGTCATCGGGGTATGCAACGGCTTTCAGGTGCTGATCGAATCCGGCCTGCTGCCCGGCGCGCTGATGCGCAATGCAGGGCTGAAATTTCTGTGCAAGAATGTGGAGCTGATCGCCGCCACCAGTAACAGCCCCTTCACCAGCAGCCTTGAAGTGGGTCAGCGCCTGACCATCCCCATCGCCCATCACGATGGCAACTATATCGCCGACAGTGAATTGTTGCTCAAGCTGCAGGCCGAGGACCGAATCGCCTTTCGCTATGCGGATAACCCCAATGGATCAGTGGACAACATAGCAGGCATCCTTTCCCAAAACCGCCGGGTGCTGGGCATGATGCCCCACCCCGAGCGCCTCAACGACCCCGCCCTTGGCGGCAATGACGGCGCCAAGATTTTTGAAAGCCTGACCCACAGCCTGATGGCCAGCGCCTGACCGGCGCCATTCTTTGCCAAATACTCCGGGGGTGAGCGCAGCGAGGGGGCCGTGCCCCCTGCCGAGCGAAGCGAGGCCATCGCCGCCGGCCAGCCATTTTTGCGGTTTACCGGAAAAATGCCGCCGACAGGCGGAAAGCAGTGCCTGTCACAAACACCACGCCTAAAATGAAAGCAGGCTCTCCCGCCCGTCGGACGCCGTGTTGCTGCGCAACAAGTCGCCTCCCGTTGGGCTTGGCCTCGCCTGCGGCTCGGCGGTCTTCCGTTGCAGGCCTTGCGTTACATCCAGGTTGAACGATTGCCTTCCATCCCCGCATACATGCCCGCCACCTGCGCACCATAGCCGTTAAACAACTGAGTTGGCACCCGGTCATCCTGCCCCAGTGGTTTTTCTGTTGCTTGTGACCAGCGCGGGTGGTCCACCTCTGGGTTCACATTGGCCCAAAACCCGTATTCGCGCGCGTTCAACTCCTCCCAAAACCCCTTTGGCCGCCGTGAGGAAAAAGTGATTCTCGAGATCGACTTGATTGACTTGAACCCGTATTTCCATGGCAGGTGCAACCGCAATGGCGCGCCAAACTGCTTGTGCAACACCTTGCCATAGGCCCCGACAACGATCATCGCCAGATCATTGCGCGCCTCGTTCATCGTGATCCCCTCAGTATAGGGCCAGGGATACCAACTAGCCTTTTGCTCCGGCGCGACCTCGGTATCAAAAAAGGTTTCAAAACGCACGAACCGCGCCCGCGAGAGCGGGGCCGCCATATCCACCAGCGCCCTTAGCGGAAACCCGACCCAAGGCACAACCATCGACCATGCCTCCACACAACGGTGCCGGTAGACCCGCTCCTGCATCGGCATGCGTCGCATCAGATCATCGATATCAATCTGGATTTCCCGCTCCACATCCCCGTCAATGGTCAGGGTCCAGGGGTCTGAAACCAGTGCCTGCGCCTCGCGGCTGATACTTTTGGAGGAGCCGAATTCATAAAAGTTGTTATAGGTGCTGTTGATCCGCTCCGGTGTGATCGGGCTGGTCGCATGGGGAAAGCCGCCGGCCCGCGGCACTGCCGGCGAAAACCGCGATTCCGCCGGCAGGGCCCCTGCCTTGCCGGCAATCAGCCCGGCCCCCACACCGGCCGCCGCCCCCGCCATCAACTGTCGGCGGTTCAAAAACAGCGCCTCGTCGGTTGCCCTGTTTTCCTTGATCACCCAGTTCGCCTGCCGATGGAAATGCATGTTTTGCTCCTCATAGAGATTTTCAATTCACTCGTTGCTGTTGTAAATAAGCGGAAAGCCGCTCTCATACCAATCAAACATACTTGAGCATTGCGTGATCCCCCCTTAGGTATTTCTGCATGACTGCCGCAACCCCGGAAATACAAGCGCGCCGCCCAGTGCGCTACCTGCCTTTTATATTTGTGGCATCGTTTTTGGTGGCGCTCTTGCTGCTTTGGGGGTCTTACGGGTATTTCACCCAGCGGTTTACCGAAAACCTGCGCACGCAGGCGCAAACCCGGGCCTCGCTTTATGCCGGCAATATCAAAAGCACCCTGCAAAAACACTCGGTGGTGCCGTTTTTGCTGGCGCAGGATGTTACCCTTTCCTCTGCCCTGCAAAGTGACGATTACTCCTCCACCTCGCAACGTCTGATCGAAATTTCCGAAGAAATCGGTGCGGCTTCAGTATTTTTGCTTGATATCACCGGGCGGGTAGTGGCCACGTCCGATCGCCGCCAGATCGGCAAATTCTTTCGTAACGAGCCATATTTCATCAACGCCCTGCGCAACCCCGGCACAGTTTTTTCCACCACATCAACCGAGCAGAACACCTACCGCTTTTTCTTTTCGCAAAAGCTCAGATCCGGGCCAAAATCCATTGGTGCCGTGGTGGTCGAGGTAGACCTGCGCAGCCAGGAGGCGCTCTGGCGCCAGCTTGGTCTGTTGGTGGCGCTGGTAAATTCCCAGGGTGAGGTGCAGCTTTCATCGGTGCGGCAATGGCGGCGCGCGCAGCTGCAAGACCTGCTGGACACCTCCAGCACCTCCTCCACCTCGCGCCGGGTGCTGGATGCGCTGCAACAAACCCCGTTGAACGATTTTGTGTTCATTAATGGCGAGCGGCTGTTCGCGGCGGAAAACCCGGTTAATTTTCGTGGCTGGAAGATCAATTATTTTGCCTCCACCCAGAATGTCGCGGCGCGGGTGAATGCGATATTGGCGCTGCAAATTATGGTGATGGCGATCATTGCCGCCCTGCTCTTCTTTTACCTCTCGCGCCGCCGCGCGCGGGAATCCGACCGCCTCTCCGCCGAAAGTGCCGAGTTGCGCGCCCTCAACACCCGGCTTTCCGCCGAGGTCGAGCAACGCCAGCGCGCCGAACGCAATCTGCAATCGGCCGAGCAAAACCTCGAACAGGCCTCCAAGCTGGCCGCGCTTGGCCAGATGTCGGCCGCCGTCAGCCATGAGTTGAACCAGCCGCTGGCCGCCATGCGCACCTATCTGGCCGGGGCACGGCTTTTGGTCAGCCGCGACCGGCTCAACGAGGCCAAAACCAGCTTTCAGCGCATTGATGACCTGATCGCCCGCATGGGGGTGATCACCAATCAGCTCAAATCCTACGCCCGCAAATCCAATGACAGCGCCAGCCGGATCGACTTGTGCGATTGTGTGAACTCGGCGATGGCGATGATGGCCCCGCAGCTTGGCAAACAAACCGTGCGCATCGTGCAAAACCTGCCCGATACGCCGGTGCAGACCATCGGGGATGCGGTGCGGGTCGAGCAGATCATCATCAACCTGCTGCGCAACGCCATGGACGCGCTGAAAGACATCCCCGAACCGCGCATCGAGATCACGGTTTCGGCCAACGGGCAGGCGCGGATCACCGTGCAGGATAACGGCCCGGGCTTTGATGACCCCGAGGCGCTGTTTGAGCCGTTTTACACCACCAAGGCCCCCGGTGAGGGGGTGGGGCTGGGCCTGGCGATCTCAGCCGGCATCGCCTCGGAAATGGGCGGGCGGCTGATGGCCCAAAACGCCACCCCGCTTGGTGCGATTTTCACCCTTGAACTCCCTTTGAGCCACCCCAAAAAAGAGGCAGCAGAATAATGTCAGACGAGTATAAAATCGCCATTATCGACGATGAAGCCCATATGCGGGATTCGATCTCGCAATGGCTGGAACTGAGCGGCTTCAAAACCCTCAGCTTTGAAAATGCCGAAGCCGCGCTGGCTGAAATCGGCAGCAAATTCAAGGGCGTGGTGGTGTCGGATATCCGCATGCCCGGCATGGGCGGCATGGAGATGCTCAAGCGGCTGCACAGCGCGGACCCCAACCTGCCGGTGATCCTGATCACCGGGCATGGCGATGTGCAAATGGCGGTCGAGGCGATGCAGATCGGCGCTTATGATTTCATGGAAAAACCCTTTGACCCCGAGCGCCTCGCTGACCTGGCCAAACGCGCCATCGCCGCGCGCAAGCTCACCATGGAAAACCGCGCCCTGCGCCGCGAGCTTTCCGATGGCACGGTGTTGTTGCGCAAGCTGATGGGCACCTCGCCGAGCATCGAAAAACTGCGCGAGGATATTCTTGATATCGCCTTTGCCGACAGCCATGTGATGATCTGCGGCGAAACCGGCACCGGCAAAAGCCTGATCGCCCATGCCATCCATGCCTGCGGCCCGCGCCAGGGCAAGGATTTCATCACCCTGAACTGCACCGCGCTTGATGAGGAAACCCTGTCAAAACACCTGTTTGGCCCGTCGGATTCCGCCGATATCCGCCCGGTGGCGGAAATGGGCGAGCCATGCACGCTGTGCCTGGAGGATGTGGGCGAGCTTTCCAGTGATCTGCAAGCCAGACTGTTGAGCTTCATCGAAGCGCTTGACGGAGGGAATGACGGGGGGGATGACGCCACCCGCGTGCGGATCATCTCGGTCTCCTCGCTGGACGAAGGCAGCAAGCCGCTGAAAGAGAGGCTCCGCCCCGAGCTTTATTTCCGGCTGGCGGGGATGGAGATCATGGTGCCGACCCTGCGCGAGCGCGGCGAGGATACATTGGTGCTGTTTTCCCGCTTCACCCAGCTTTTTGCCGAAGAATACGGCATCGAGCCGCCCGAGATCTCGGCCACCGATGCCGCCAACCTGCTCAAGGCGCAGTGGCCGGGCAATATCCGACAGCTGCAAAACCTCGCCGAGCGGGTGGTGATGCAAAGCCAGCACGGGGCTGAGGAGGTCAGCAAGCTGCTGGCCTCGGCCGCCGATGAGCCAGCCGATGAAGCCCCGGGCGAAAAGCCGCTGAAAGAGCATGTGGAGGCCTTTGAACGCATGTTGATCGACAATGCCCTGCGCCGCCATTCCGGCTCGGTCGCCAAGGTGATGGAGGAGCTGGTGCTGCCCCGCCGCACGCTGAACGAAAAAATGGCCAAATACGGGCTGAGCCGCTCGGACTATCTCTGACCTGACCCTTTGAGCGCTGCGGCCAACTCCCCATAGCCGGTAAAGCGGCGCTCAAACGCCAGCCCAAGCCGCGCGGCGGCCGTTTTTGCCGCTTGTGTCAGCCCATCATCATCGGTTTGCGCCAGATAGACCAGCTTTTCATAATTGCCAAAATACATGTCGCGCAATTCGGGGTGTTTATCCAGCCCCATGGGCTTGATCACAAATGCCTCGAATTGCCGGGCCAGAAAATCGGTGAGATAAAAGCTGGTCACCTCGCCGCGCGCAGCAAAGGCCGCATTACCCTCGAAAAACGAATAGCAATGTGGGCCGGAAATCATCTC
>WFQA01000189.1 GCA_015487255.1 Paracoccaceae bacterium
GCAACCATCGCCAACCTGCGCGAGGTTGAATTCTCGGATATGAGCATCAATTTTGTTATTGTCTGGAGCCCGAACGCATTGCAAGGCGCGCCGCATACCTTCCTCTCCACGGTTTATGCCACGCCCGAGGCCGAGGGCCGCTTGCTGGCCACCATGGCCAATGATTTCCCCAGCATCACCGCGATTCCGGTGCGCGATGCGATCGAGCGGGTTTCAACCACGCTGGACAGCCTGGGCAGCGCCATTCGCTGGGGGGCGGGGGCAACCCTGCTGACCGGGTTTGTGGTGCTGATCGGCGCTGCAGCAGCCGGGGCCGAGGCGCGGGTGTTTGAGGCGGCAGTGCTAAAAACCCTTGGGGCCTCCCGGCGGCGCATTCTGGCCAGCTTTGCGCTGCGCAGCCTGATCCTTGGTGCGGCGGCGGGGCTGGTGGCGCTGGCAGCGGGCAGCCTTGCCGCATGGGCGGTGATGCGCTTTGTGATGGAGAGTGATTTTTCGCTCTACTGGGCGGCAGCGATTGCCATTGTGGCCGGGGGGGCTTTGGCCAACCTGCTGGCCGGTTTGGGCTTTGCCTGGCGGCCATTGGCGACAAAACCGGCACAAATTCTGCGAAATCGCACTTAAAGCAGCTTATAAACCTTGAAATAAGGGCGGGAAACCCCGATATTGCCTCATGTGACCCCATCTTTGCGGATGGGGATGATGCTAACTTTTTTGGAGGGTCCAAATGGCCAACTATAACACAGTCCGCCGCGCTGGCTCGGCGACCACAAGCGCCGCGATCGACGCCGGTCTGCGCGCCCATATGAACAAAGTCTACGGGCTGATGTCCGTCGCCATGATCATCACCGGGCTGGTGGCCTTTGCGGTAGGCAGCTCGGAAGCGCTGCTCTCGATCTTTCGGGACCCGCTCACCCTGCGCCCCAATGTGCTGGGCTGGATCATTATGTTTGCCCCGCTTGGCATGGTGTTCATGATGGGTTCGGCGGTGAACCGCATGTCGCAAGCCGGCGCGCAGCTTTTCTTCTATGGCTTTGCCGCGCTGATGGGGCTGTCGATCAGCTGGATTTTCGCGCTTTATACCGATGTGTCGATCGCCAAAACCTTCTTCATCACGGCGATCGCCTTTGCCGGGCTTAGCCTTTATGGCTACACCACCAAGCGTGATATCTCGGCCTGGGGCAGCTTTTTGATTATGGGCGTAATTGGCCTGATCATTGCAATGATCGTCAATATCTTCCTGCAATCGGCCGCGCTTGATTTCGCGGTATCTGCACTGGGTGTGCTGATCTTTGCCGGGCTGACCGCCTATGATACGCAAAAGATCAAAACCATGTATCTACAGGCGGCGCAAACCGGGGCAGAAACCGGGAAGATGGCGATTTTTGGCGCGCTGAACCTTTACTTGGACTTCATCAACATGTTCATGTTCCTGCTGCAATTCCTCGGCCAGCGCGAGTAACAACCGCAACACAATAGCAAGATTTAGGCGGGGAGCTTGCCCCGCCTTTTTTATTTGAAATTTCCGCTATTCTTTCTGGCGTGCTTTTGCACGACACGCGCCGACGAGGTGGGCTGAACCAAGGAGGCGCAGCCGACGACTTCAGGTCGCCGCAGGAGGCGCGCGCGGCGGCGCTGCAGTAAAAAAATCCTAAAATTCCGGCAAATTGCCTTTGCCTCTGCGGGGCTAAAGCCCCACTCGGCAAAGGCACCTTTTCAGCAAGCTGAACGGTGTCTGGCGACAACGAAAACCTCGCTTCGCTCGGGAAGCCTGGCAGTAAAGCCGGGATTCTACCCGCAGAGTAGAAAAAAGCCGGTGCTTCCGCACCGGCCCTTTCAAAATCATAAAGGCATTACAACCCTATTTGATCTTGCCTTCTTTATATTCCACATGCTTGCGCGCCACCGGATCATATTTCCGCTTGACCATTTTCTCGGTCATGGTGCGTGCGTTTTTCTTGGTCACATAAAAGTGGCCGGTATCCGCTGTTGAATTCAGGCGGATCTTAATGGTGGTTGGCTTCGCCATATTACTTCTCCTAGCGGATGGCCCGCCCGCGCGCGCCTAAATCTATTCTCGAAGCTGCCTTCTACACCGGTGGTGGTCAGAGTCAAGCCCCCAGCCCGCAATCCGCCTTACAAAAGCGTAAAATGTGAGCGCCCGTCCTTGTGATAGAAAAATGGCGCTTTATGTGCGGTTTTTGGGGCCGTGCGCAAAGCTTCAACCTCAGAAAGCACCACCTCGGTAATGAAGGGTAGCGCCAGTGATCGGGCCTCGTCCAGCGCAATCCAATGCAGATTTGACAGCTCGTCACAGGCAGCTGAGAAATCATCCGGATCATTCTGCACATCCCCCACATCCGCCACAAAAAACCGCGCGTCAAAGCGCCGGGGCCGGCCCGGCGGAGTGATGGCCCGAAAGATAAACCGCAGCGCCTCAAAACGCGGAGCCAACCGCAGCCCGGTTTCTTCCCGCAATTCCCGCATGGCGGCCATATATAACCCCACAGCCCTATCCCCAAGCCGTATATCAGGCACACCCTCCAGCGTGCAGCCATGATCCGCCTCATCCACCGCTCCACCGGGAAACACATATTTGTTGGGCATAAACACTGCCTTCGCGCCACGCTGCCCCATCAGCACATGCGGCACTCCGCCAAGCTCACGCAGCAAAACCACCGTCGCCGCATCTCGAATAACCTTGCTCTTGTCAATCTCTTCCATGCCCGCACCATGCCCCCGGCAACACAAACTGTCCATCACAAAGCGCAAGATATCAGCACGGCGCGCACACGGGCCTCCCCCCAAGCGCCACCCTCAACGCGCCGCCACCGAGGCGAAGCCGAGGCCGCCGCCCGTCAGGGCCACCTATAATTTCCGCCTGCAACAATACCGAAACGCAAGGTTCGCCCTCAAACCCAATGCCTACTCCGCCGCTTCTTTGCGCACCGGCTCATCATCACCAAACCCGTGCATCCGGTTAGCCCATTGCAACGCCACAAACATGCCCTTCATCCGAGGCAGCAAAAACAGCGCCAGCGCCAAAAAAACCACCGAAAATCCCAGCGCCATCACCCATCCCTCAGGGCGAAACACGGTAAAAACTATCAGCATCAACGGGGCCATTATATGCCCCGAAACCAGCAGCGTCGCCCAGGCTGGGCCATCATCGGTGCGGTGATGAAACAACGCCTCCCCGCAAACCGGGCACTCATCGCGCACCTTCAGATAATCTTTCAGCATCGGCCCATTGCCACAATTGGGGCATTTGCGCTTCCAGCCACGCAGCAAAGCCGGCTTGATCAGGCGCGTTTCATCGGTCATGATTTATCCTCAGGGCAATTCTTAAATTTATCCACCCAGTATAACGGCAAACGCTTGTTGATACAGTGAGGCAAGCTGCCCTGCGGCGCGATGTCCCGATTTATTCCATCATCCGGCGACGGAATGGCGGAGCAAGCGCGTAATACCCTGTATGAGCCGGCAATACCCAGACATCTTCTCAACCATACAGGAGTGAACCTTATGATAAATATTCTTTTGAGCAGCCTTTCCCTCGTCATCATTGGCCTTGGGGCCGGTACTGTTTTCGCCGAAGGCAACCAGCGCGATCAGGCACGGCCTGGCTTTGAACTGCTTGACAGCAATGGCGACGGTGTCTTGACCCTTGATGAAATTCAAACCCGTGCGCAAGCCCGGTTTTCGCAGAGTGATACAGATGGTGATGGCCTGCTCAGCTATGAGGAGCTAACGGCCGCCGCCGCCCGCCAGCGTGCCAAAATGATCGAGCGGCTTATTGCGCGCAAAGACCAAAACGGCGATGGCATGCTCTCGGCCGAAGAAATGATCCCGCAAAACCCCGCGCAGCGGTTTAATGCGGCAGATAGCAATGGTGATGGTGCCGTCAGCCTTGAAGAATGGGAGGCCGCCATGGATAAATGGCGC
>WFQA01000190.1 GCA_015487255.1 Paracoccaceae bacterium
AAAAACTCACTTTACTATAAGTGTATAATTTGGTAGAAATTGCGCGTTGTTACCTTAACCATTCCGCCTGAAGTGCCAATTTCGGGCGTTGTTCAGAAACGAGTATTACGATGAAAGCGATTTTTGGCGTGTCTCTCATTATATCCGCTGGCCTGATTGCACCTGCTTTGGCGCAGGGTGATGTATCGGCTGAAAACTTTGCTCAGGTTTGTATCGCGCAAACCAATTTGCCCGGCTCTGCCTGTACTTGCCTCGGTGAAACTGCGGTAAAGCAGCTGGCACCCGCAGTGCAGCCCTATACGCTGGCGCTGATCGCCGGTGAGCTTGCGGTGGCGGATACCCTCGCGTCAGCGCTCTCGCTGGAAGACAAGGCGGCGGCAGGGTTCTTCCTGGCTTCCACGCCAGGATTATGCGCCGGTTGACGCGGCCAGGTTTGCGCTTTGATTTGGACTGATTTTGTCGCCGGATGCTGCATGGCTGTGCCTGGTGGTCCGGTATTTGTGTGTAAAACGGGATGGGATCTGAGCGACGAGTCGGTGACCGGCTGGATTTTGGAGCGAAACCGCTACCATTTCCGGGTGCTGGATTCTTTCAAACACCACCCGCAGGATCTGCTGGTGGTCAATTTTATCCGCGACCGGGCAGCGGCGCGCAAAATTTCGGAATTTATTGGCCGGCACCGGGTGGAGGGCCGCCCCCATGTGCGGCCGATCCCCAAAAGCCGGGAGGCGGGCATACTGCGCAACCGTGCCCAGATTGAGCGCTGCCTGCGCGCCCTGTCCGTGTGCCGGAGGCGGAATGGAAATCGGATATATATTGTAAAAGCCTGCTGGAAAACCCCGCTGACTGCCCCTGGCCGGCGGATACCGGCACCACGGGCGTGCCGGGGGAAGCAAGGCGCGATGGCACCGCCCGCTAGGCGGCGGGGCGTGACATTTTGACATCGAAACATATAAATTTCGGAATGTTACAATCAGAAAACTTCCCAACCGGTCTGTATACGGCTATAGGATTCTGGACGGTCTGCTTTGGCAGGGATGAATTGTGAGGTAGAAATATGAAAATAGGTGCGCCAAAAGAGATATTCGACGGTGAGGCACGGGTGGCGATGACACCGCAATCTGCCGCTGCGCTGCAAAAGCTTGGCTATGAATGTGTGATTGAATCCGGGGCCGGGGCTTTGGCCAATTTCTCCAACGAGGATTACCGCAAAGCCGGGGTCGAGGTGGTAAAAACCGCCGCTGCTTTGTGGAAGGCGGTGGATATCGTGATCAAGGTGCGCGCGCCCGAGCCGGTTGAGGTCAAGCGTTTCACCAGGGGCCAGGCGCTGATCTCCTTCATCTGGCCGGCGCAATCCGAAGTATTGCTCGAAAGCCTGAAGGCCAAAGGCGTGACCGCGCTGGCCATGGATATGGTGCCGCGCATCTCGCGGGCGCAAAAGATGGATGCGCTTTCCAGCATGGCCAATATCGCCGGTTATCGCGCGGTGATCGAGGCGGCGAATAATTTTGGCCGCTTTTTCACCGGGCAGATCACCGCTGCGGGCAAGGTGCCACCGGCCAAGGTGCTGGTGATCGGTGCTGGCGTGGCCGGGCTGGCCGCCATCGGGGCGGCGCAAAGCATGGGTGCGATTGTGCGTGCTTTTGATGTGCGCCCGGAAGTGGCCGAGCAGATCGAGAGCATGGGGGCGGAGTTTTTGTTTCTCGATTTTTCCGAGGATGGTTCCGGCAGCGGTGGTTATGCGGCGGTTTCCAGCCCCGAGTTTCGTGAAAAGCAGCTTGAACTGTTTCGCGAACAGGCGCCGGATGTGGATATCGTTATCACCACCGCGCTGATCCCGGGCCGCGATGCGCCAAAGCTCTGGCTGGAGGATATGGTGAAAGCGATGAAGCCCGGCTCGGTGGTTGTGGACCTTGCCGCCGAGAAGGGTGGCAATTGTGACCTGACGGTGATGGATGAAAAGATCACCACCAAAAACGATGTCACCATAATCGGCTATACCGATTTTCCGAGCCGCATGGCGACGCAATCCTCTACGCTTTATGCCAACAATATCCGCCATATGATCGATGACCTGACCCCGGATAAAGACGGCCAAGCCGTGTTTGACATGGAGGATGACGTGATCCGTGGCGCGATGGTGGCCAATGCGGGTGAAATCACCTTTCCGCCACCGCCGCTCAAGGTGGCGGCCATTGCCAAGCCGCCAGCCAAGGCGGCCGAGAAAACCCCGGAGCAGATCAAGGCCGATGAAATGGCCGCGATGCGCGCCGCCGGTGCCCAGCAGACCAAGCTGTTGCTTGGCGGCGGGGCGCTGATGCTGCTGCTCGGGCTTTATGCCCCGGCCAGCTTCATGCAGAGCTTCATTGTGTTTGTGCTGGCGGTGTTTATCGGCTTTCAGGTTATCTGGAATGTTTCCCACGCGCTGCACACGCCTTTGATGGCGATCACCAACGCAATATCGGGGATCATCATTATCGGCGCGCTGTTGCAGGTCTCCGGCGGGGGCTGGTTTGTGGCGCTGCTGGCGGGGATTTCGGTGCTGATTGCCTCGATCAATATCGTGGGCGGGTTTATGGTTACACGGCGCATGCTTGCCATGTTCCAGAAAAGTTAAGGGAGGGCTGATCTCATGAGTTACGGTCTGGTTCAGGCTTCTTATGTTGCCGCATCGGTTTTGTTCATTCTGGCCCTTGGCGGGCTTTCCAACCAGGAAAAGGCCAAGCGCGCCATCTGGTATGGCATTGTTGGCATGGCGATTGCCGTTATTGCCACGGTGCTGGGGCCGCAGGTGCAATCTTATTGGCTATTGGTGATGATGATTGCCATCGGCTCGGTTGGTGGTGTGGTTGTCGCCCAGCGGGTCGAGATGACCGAGATGCCGCAACTGGTGGCGGCGCTGCACTCTTTTGTAGGGCTGGCGGCGGTGTTTATCGGGCTGAATGCCGATATGATGCTGAGCACGGTCGAGGCGCTGAAGGCAGCGGGCACCCCATTGGGTGAGGCTGACCTGAGCGGCTTTGGCCAGAGCCTGTGGAAGAAAGACGCGGTGGAGATCGCCATTCTCAAGGTCGAGGTCTTCCTTGGTATCTTTATTGGCGCGGTTACCTTTACCGGCTCGGTGATTGCCTTTGGCAAGCTGGCGGGCAAGGTTGATGGCAAGCCGGTGCAACTGCCCGGCGGCCATATGCTGAATGCCGGTGCGCTGGTGGTGGCGGTATTGCTCGGGCTGCTTTATTTCAACGGCGCCGGTATCTGGACCATGGTTCTGGTCACGCTGATTGCCGGGTTTATCGGCTGGCACCTGATCCTGGGCATTGGCGGGGCGGATATGCCGGTGGTGGTGAGCATGCTCAACTCCTATTCCGGCTGGGCGGCGGCGGCGATCGGCTTTACGCTGGGCAATGATTTGCTGATCGTGGTCGGGGCGCTGGTTGGCTCCTCGGGGGCTATATTGAGCTATATCATGTGTGTGGCGATGAACCGCAAGTTCATCAATGTGATCCTTGGTGGTTTTGGCGGCACCACCGGCCCGGCGATGGAGATAGATGGCGAGCAAATCGCGATAGATGCCGACGGTGTGGCGGCGGCGCTGGAAGAGGCGGATAGCGTGATCATTGTGCCGGGCTACGGCATGGCGGTGGCGCAGGCGCAGCAAAGCGTGAGCGAGCTGACAAGGCGGTTGCGCGCCAAGGGTAAAGAGGTGCGCTTTGGCATCCACCCGGTGGCGGGGCGCTTGCCCGGGCATATGAATGTGCTCCTGGCCGAGGCCAAGGTGCCCTATGATTATGTGCTGGAAATGGACGAGATCAACGACGATTTCCCCGAAACCGATGTGGTGATCGTGATTGGCTCGAATGACATCGTCAACCCCGCCGCGCAGGAAGACCCGAACAGCCCCATCGCCGGCATGCCGGTGCTTGAGGTCTGGAAAGCCAAGCAGGTTTTTGTTTCCAAACGCGGGCAGGGCACCGGCTATTCCGGCATTGAAAACCCGCTGTTTTACAAGGAAAACACCCGGATGTTCTATGGCGATGCCAAGGCGAGCGTAGATGCGCTTTTGCAGCGGATTAGCTAAACTTGACGCTAACTGGAATAATTGAGGGCGGCCAAGGTTTGGTCGTCCAGCCGCCTCAATGTAGATAACAAAATGCTCTTGTTGTGATGTTGGTAAGCCGCGATTTACCTCTCAATGCCTGCTTTACTAAATTGTATTTAGTATTTATAGTTAACTTCTGATTGAATTGACTAAAATACAACGTGAATGTTTGTAATTGTTGACTGAGGGCTAATTTATGACCGCTGGCTTTGTTAAAACTTGGGATGTGCAGCTGATCAATTCTGAGCGGGTCGGGACGCAATACGCGCCAAGTGTCCAAACCCTTGCGGGTGGTTTAAGCGTAACCACTTGGCATTCTCGTGATTCCGCGACCGGCATCATGAGTGTTAAAGCGCAGATATTAGATAGCGCCGGTTTACTAGTGGGTGGCGAGTTTCAGGTGAACACAACAATCGGCACATTGAACATTTCCAACCCTGATGTTGTAGTGCTGGAGAATGGAAACTTTGTTATTTCTTGGGTGAACTACGAAAATTCCAACTTGGTGCGAACAGGGCTTGCGCAAATATTTGATGCTAGCGGTAGTCCTGTTGGCGGTGAAATCAGGTTGGATGTTATGGCCAGACTCACCTCTGATGCCGCTTCCTTAACCGCCCTTGCTGGAGGTGGTTTTTTGGCAACTTGGACACAATATTCGGACAGTGGCGTAGGGAGTATTGTGGCGCGCTATTATGACGAGGTTGGAGAACCTCTGACGGCAGTTTTTGGTGTGGATGTTTCGGCACCCTACACACAGAGGGCTCCTGTAGGTACAGAATTAAGTGATGGAAGTGTTGTTATTGTGTGGCAGCAATTTGTTGCTCGTGGTGAGTTTTACAATATTTACGCTCAAAGATTTGATGAATTTGGCCAAGCGGTTGGCGGGGCAGCGGTGGTAAATACCTTTAATTCAACGGCCCAAATAAAGCCAAGTGTAACGGCGCTCAAAGGTGGCGGGTATGTTGTTATCTGGCAATCAGATGATCAAGATGGTGGCGATAACGGGATATACGGGCAGCGCTTTGATACTGCGGGGCAAGCGCAGGGCCTTGAGTTTCGGGTAAATACCGTAACCTATTGGGATCAGAGGTTCCCTGAGGTCACGGCCCTTTCGGATGGAGGCTTTCTTGTGGTCTGGCAAGCATCCGACGCTGACCCTGATACCCGTGTGTTTGCGCAAAGATATGATGAAGACGGCAACAAAATTGGTGTTGGCTATCTCATTGAGTCGCGTGCTTATTCTTTAACCAATCAATACGCCCCTACGGTGTCTGCTTTCGACGAAGGTGGCTTTGTTGTTTCATGGGTTGTCGGGCTGCGAGGCGAGAATGCTCAGGATATTTTAGCACAAAGCTTTGCACCCAGTATTCGGGGGACTGATTTTGATGATATCGATGTTGGCACGCTCATGGCCGATTGGTATATCGGAGGTGCCGGAGATGATTTCTTTATTGGCCGCACGGGAAACGACGTTATTGAAGGCGGCAGTGGGAACGATCTGCTAAGAGGCGGGAAGGGGGATGACGTTTTGCTTGGCGGGACTGGCATAGACCGCATGAAGGGCAACAAGGGTAATGATATTTTGCATGGGAACGATGGAAATGATTTCCTGAAAGGCCAAGACGGGGATGATATCTTGCTTGGTGGTCAGGGCATGGACGTTCTTCGTGGAGGTGCGGGGGCGGATACATTTGTTTTCACCGCAGCCAGCGACAGCGTGGCCGGCGCGGCAGACCGGATCAGGGATTTCGAGCAGGGGGTTGACCTGATCGATTTTTCGGCTTTTGGCGGGCTGAGCTTTATCGGCAATGGGGGTTTTTCCGGCACCGGCGGGGAGGTTCGTGCGGTCGAGAAAAACGGAAACACCATTTTGCGTGTTGATGTCGATGGCGACGGGGCGGCGGATATGAAGATATTCGTCAAGGGGCTGGTGGATTTCACGGCGGATGATTTCATTTTGTAATCTGTCTGTTGCTTGGTATCGGGCATCAATCATAAAAAAACAGCGCAAATCCGGCAAAGTAGTATCCCAATACTACCCTTGTCGATTTGGGCTGGACTATTAATACTTTGTATATGTTTGAGAAACGCGCCTGTCCTGTGGGTTTGGGATTTCGTGCGCGGTATGTGGTGGTGATCAGTCAGAATTATTGGCTTGTGGTGCCCTTTGGGTGTTTTTCTCCATGGCCGCAATAATATTCACACAGGATATCAGGAGCAGGGAATGGCGGCTGGAAATCATGCTATCGGCGAAGAGTTTCAGGTAAATATCTATGAAGCCAGTGCGCAGCTCTGGCCTTCGGTGGTGGGGCTGAATGATGGTGGCTATGTGATCACCTGGTCATCTTCAGGGCAGGATGGTTCCAGCTTTGGTGTTTACGCCCAGCGCTATGATGCAACCGGGGCAGAGGTCGGCGGTGAATTTCAGGTCAACACCTATACGCAGAGCGGGCAAGGTTCGTCAAAGATCACCGCGCTGGATGATGGCGGCTTTGTCATCCTTTGGGAGTCCAGCGGGCAGGATGGCAGTTTTTTCGGTGTCTATGGCCAGCGCTTTGATGCGGATGGCAGCCCGGTCGGGGCTGATTTTCGCGTCAATACCACCACGGAAAACCACCAGAGCAATGTCGAGGTTACCCTGCTGGCCGATGGCGGTTTTGTGGTGGTCTGGGAATCGCGCGGGCAGGATGACGTAGAGGCCAGCGACGGAATCGGCATTTTTGCCCAGCGCTATGATGCTGATGGCAATACGGTCGGCGGGGAGTTTCAGGTCAATACCTATACTTCCGGCAATCAGGACCGTGCCGCTGTTACGGCGCTGGATGATGGTGGTTTTGTTGTGGTCTGGCGCTCGGCCAATCTGGATGAGGGGGCTGGCAGCAGCATTTACGGCCAGCGCTATGATGCCGATGGCGCGGCGGTGGATGGCGAGTTTATGCTGAGCCAGGCATTCGGTTATCAGGATGCACCAAAGCTCATTTCCCTTTCAGATGGTGGATTTCTGGCGACCTGGAACTCTCCTTATATCGGCGATAGCAGTGACGGCGGGGTTGTGGCCCGGCGGTTTGATGCCAATGGCCAGCCGGTGGGTGACGAGTTTATCGTCAACAGCTTTACCGAAGGGTCGCAAAGAAACCCCTCGGCCACACTGCTGGCCGATGGCGGCTGGGTGATCATGTGGTCATCCATCGGGCAGGATGGCGATGGTTACGGGGTTTTCGGCCAGCGTTATGATGCCGACGGAAACCGGATTGGCAGGGAATTTCAGGTCAACTCCTATACGACAAACGACCAGGGCCAAGTTGCGGTCACCGCGCTTGCCGGTGGCGGGTTTATCGCCACATGGGCATCGCTATTGCAAGACGGGGACCATTTTGGTGTTTATGCCAAACAGTATAGCGGTGATATCGTCGACGCGGTTGTTGGCTCCGGCGGGAGTGATGTGCTTTCGGATGTTGACGGGGCCAACTGGATGAGCGGGCTTGACGGTGATGACACGCTTTTTGGCCTTTCAGGCGATGACCAGATTTATGGTGGTGAGGGCAACGACACGCTGCGGGGGGGCTCGGGCAATGACCAACTCGATGGCGGCCTTGGCAATGATGCCCTGTTTGGCGGCGCGGGCAATGACCAGCTTGACGGCGGCGCGGGGAGCGACATTCTGCGCGGCGGCAGCGGGCAGGATATCCTCAACGGCGGTGCCGGCAATGACATACTTCGTGGTGGCAAGGGCAATGATACGCTCTATGGCGGAGACGGTAACGACAAGCTCAAGGGTAATATTGGCAATGACACGCTCTATGGCGAAGCGGGAAGTGACCGCCTCAAGGGCCAGGCGGGGGATGACACCCTGATTGGTGGTGCGGGGGCGGATGCGCTGATCGGCGGTGCGGGGGCGGATACATTTGTATTTCTTGCGGCCAGCGACAGCGCGGCCGGAACGGCAGACCGGATCAAGGATTTCGAGCAGGGGGTTGACCTGATCGATTTTTCGGCTTTTGGCGGGCTGAACTTTATTGGCAGCAATGGTTTTTCCGGCACCGGAGCGGAGGTGCGGGCGGTCGAGAAGGGTGGCAACACCATTTTGCGTGTTGATGTCGATGGCGACGGGGCGGCGGATATGAAGATTATCGTCAAGGGGCTGGTGAACTTGGCGGATACGGATTTTATTCTTTAAGCCGCAGGGGGGTAAATGCAGCAAAGCCGGGGCGATATAATATTTGCAATGCATATGCAGGAAGTAGCCGAGCCAGTAACACAAGAAAAACAGCCAATGCACGACAGCTGTCAGGCTGAAACAGATTTGCCTTTTGGGGGCAAGGATTGAATGAAAAGGAATAGATATGCCTGCAATGGTAGCAATCGGAAATGAAACTCAGGTAAATACCTACACTGCTGGGGAGCAGGTCAATATTAATCTTACCGGCCTGGCGGATGGCGGTTATGTGGCGACCTGGGACTCCAACGGGCAGGATGGTTCCGGTTATGGTATTTATGGCCAGCGTTATGATGCCAGTGGGACAGCGGTTGGCACCGAGTTTCAAATAAACACCGTCACCGCCAATCAGCAGGTCCGGTCAAGTGTTTCGGCGCTGAGCGATGGCGGCTTTGTGGTAACCTGGGATGGCAGTACGGCCGATGGTTCGGGATATGGCATTGTGGGCCGGATTTATAACGCCGCGGGGGAAGCAGCCGGCAATGAATTCGTGATCAACGCCACCACGTTTGACCATCAGTTTTCCGCCTCGGTCAGCGCGCTGGAGGGTGGCGGTTTTGTCGTTTCCTGGCAAACCAATAACGGGGCCGAAAATGCTTATGATATCGTGACCCGGCGCTTTGATGGGGACGGCACGCCGATTGGGGGTGATATTGCGGCCAATACCCCGGTGGCGGGCAACCAGACGTCCAGCGCGGTTGCCGGGCTGGAGGGCGGCGGCTATATCGTGACCTGGCAGGATGACAGTGGCCTGGATAGTTCCGGTTATGGCATTTTTGCCCAGCGCTACAATGCCGATGGCACGGCTGCCGGTGGTGAGTTTCTGGTCAATACGACGCTTGCCAGCTATCAAATTGAAACCTCGGTCACGGCCATGCCTGATGGCGGATTTGTGGTGACTTGGAGTTCCTGGGCGCAGGACGGCGATTCTTATGGTATTTTTGGCCAGCGTTTTGATGAGTCCGGGGCAGCGCTGGGGAGTGAATTCCAGATCAACACCTATACAACAGATTTCCAGACTCGCTCTGACATTACCGCGCTTGCTGATGGCGGCTTTGTCGTGACCTGGCAATCCAGCGGGCAGGATGGCTCCAATTACGGTGTTTATGCCCAACGCTTTGATGCGGCAGGCGCGCCGGTTGGCGGCGAGGTTTTGGTCAATACCACAACCAGTAACAATCAATATCAGGCCTCGGTCACCGCATTGGAAGATGGCGGCTTTGTTATTGGCTGGCAGTCAAGCAACGCTGTTGATAATGATTATGAAGTTTTCATCCAGCAATACAAAGCCCAGCTTTTCGGCACCCAGGGGGCGGATGCCATGTCCGACACGGCTGGTGCCGACTGGATGCGCGGACGCGGCGGTGACGACACGCTTTACGGGCTTGAGGGCAATGACAAGCTGATCGGCGGCGCGGGGGCGGATGCGCTCTATGGCGGTGAAGGCAATGACAAGCTCAAGGGCGGCAACGGCAATGACACCCTGGTTGGCGGCGCGGGCAAGGATGCGCTGATCGGCGGCGCGGGGGCGGATACATTTGTATTTCTTGCGGCCAGCGACAGCGCGGCCGGCGCGGTTGACAGGATCAGGGATTTCGAGCAGGGGGTTGACCTGATCGATTTTTCGGCTTTTGGCGGGCTGAGCTTTATCGGCAATGGTGGTTTTTCCGGCACCGGCGGGGAGGTTCGCGCGGTCGAGAAAAACGGAAACACCATTTTGCGTGTTGATGTCGATGGTGACGGGGCGGCGGATATGAAGATATTCGTCAAGGGGCTGGTGGGCCTCACGGTGGATGATTTCATTTTCTAGCACCGCATACCAGGTCCTGGCGGGGAAAAGCGGCTCGGGTATCTGAATTTTGCTTGCGCTTCAGGCAAGGGATGGGCGTAATATACTATTCTCCTTGACCGGTCTCTTTGAATGTGCACTATGCCTTAAAGTGTTTTGCGATGATGTGAGCGTGACTTCTTGTAATCCGTTTTGCCCCTCCCCCAGTATTAGCGGTAATATATTGCGTTTGGTACCGTTTTGCCCGGTGTATTCCGTCCCTGCGGGGATGGTTTCTCCGCAAAATCCTTTTGGGAGGTGGGATGCGTGCTCCGGCATTGCCCGGCACTTTTGAGTTATGTGTTCTGATTGCCCTTGTACCCACCCAACTGCAATAAAAGGAATGTATCGTGCCTAAAGGAATCAAACCAACCGAAGCGGAATTTAAGGTTCACTCAACTACTGCCGGAGATCAGTCCGCACCGAATATCATTGGGCTGACCAATGGGGGGTATGTTGTTACATGGGCCGGCGGCGGAGATCAGGACGGGGACGGATATGGCATATTCGGCCAACGGTTCAATGCGGATGGTACCGCGGCAGGCAATGAATTCCAGATCAACAGTTACACAACTTCTGACCAGAAAAATCCGGTTATGACCAGCCTTGCCAACGGCGGCTTTGTCGTTACCTGGACCTCGGACGGGCAAGACGGCAGCACGCTTGGCATTTACGGCCAGCGCTATAATGCCGATGGCAGCGCGGTTGGCGGTGAATTCCGGGTCAATACCTATACCACCAGTGAGCAATCCGCTCAATCGATCACCGCTTTGGCCGATGGTGGGTTTTTGGTGGTCTGGCAATCCTATGCACAGCAGATAACCGGGTATTTTACCCTTTCCGCCCAGCGCTATGATGCCAATGGCGCGGTGGCAGGCGGTGAGTTCCAGATCAGCAGCAATGCCACAACCGGCGGGCAAAACCCGAATATCGCAGCGCTGCCCGATGGCGGATATGTGGTGACCTGGCAGAGCTATCAAGCTGGTGCAAACAGCAATGACCTCTATGGCCAGCGCTATGACAGCGCCGGCAGCAAGGTTGGCGACGAATTCCGGGTCAACACGCTTCGGGATGGCTCGCAAGAAAAACCTGAAATCGTTGCGCTGCAAAATGGTGGTTTTGTTGTGACATGGATATCCGGCCCGCCGTCCGATGGCAGCGGCACCGGCATTTATGCCCAACTTTACGGGCCGGATGGCGCGCCGGTTGGGGGTGAGTTCCTGGTGAACAGCTACACCAATTCCACACAATACCAACCGACCGTTACCCCGATGGCTGATGGCGGCTTTATTATCGTCTGGTCATCCTGGGGGCCGGATGGAAACTGGCTGGGTGTTATTGCCCAGCGCTATGATGCCAATGGCAGCACCATAGGTGGGGAAGTGCAGATCAATACCTACGTTACCGGTAGTCAATACAGCCCGACCGCGACTTTGCTGGAAGATGGCGGTTTTGTCATCAGCTGGCAATCCGATGGCCAGGATGGCTCGGGTGGCGGTATCTATGCCCAGGAGTTCGAGGCCCGGCTGTTTGGCACGGCGGACGGCGACACCATGTCCGACACGGCTGGTGCCGACTGGATGCGCGGGCGGACTGGCGACGACACGCTTTACGGGCTTGAGGGCAATGACAAGCTGATCGGCGGCGCGGGGGCGGATGCGCTCTATGGCGGTGAAGGCAATGACAAGCTCAAGGGCGGCAACGGCAATGACATCCTGGTCGGCGGCGCGGGCAAGGATGCGCTGATCGGCGGTGCGGGGGCGGATACATTTGTATTTCTTGCGGCCAGCGACAGCGCGGCCGGCGCGGCA
>WFQA01000191.1 GCA_015487255.1 Paracoccaceae bacterium
CATCGTTATCTCCGAAGATGCCTGGCTGCAGGCGCTCTACGCGGAAGAAATGCGCGAGGTGGCCGACTATACCCGCCCGTTGCCCCGATGTCTGGTCCGATACTCAAATTTAGAAGGAGTTGTGCGACACGCTCGGGTTCCTGTCAGATGATGCCTACACTTTTGAATTTACGCTTTCGGAAAACCCGGCGGAAATTCAGGAGCAGTATTTTCCCAACCTGATAGATGCAGCGCCAAGCGTAGGCGAGGTGGCGCTGTTCTCGGGTGGAATAGATTCTTTTGCAGGCGCGGTGAATGACATCGTGCAAAACAACAAATCCCTTCTGCTCGTTGGCCATTCCGGCGCAACGAAAATATGCAGTGTTCAGAATACGCTGATTAAGGAATTGAAGGAACGCGGCTATCAGCGACAGGTGTCTTTTGTGCCCGTTTGTGTGTCAAATATCGGCGCACGAACCGTAGAGCACACCCAGCGCACCCGATCATTTCTGTTTGCCTGCCTTGGTCTGGTCATTGCCCGGATGGCGGGAAAAGACCGGTTCACTTTTTACGAAAATGGCGTTGTCAGCATGAACCCGCCAGTATCGGGTGACATTGTGGGCGGGCGTGCAACCCGAACTACTCATCCCCGGGTGCTGCGTGGACTGGAACGCCTTTTTTCGCTGATACTGGATCGGGAAATCTCGATCGATACACCGCTGCAATGGATGACAAAGCCGGAAGTGGTTCTGCTGATCAACAACGCGGGGCTGCCTGACTTACTTCCGATGACGTGCAGTTGCACCAGAACACATATGCGAACGACGGCCCAGCCGCATTGTGGTGAGTGCTTCTGGAACTGTTCCGCGGCATGTCGGATGAGCAGCAGAACGCGTTTTTCCAGGCGACTGCTGCGTTGGCGCAACCGGTGAGCCGGGAGGAAGGTGATGAGGAGAAACGGGCTTAGTCGTCCGTGAGTGCCATCGGTTCAGGTTGCATGTTTCGTTCTCTACCATTTCTCCCAGCGGATTTCTTTAAGTTTTACCTTGCAAAGTTGGAATGAATATCCAACATTGCAAGGATGATTGAGAGAGAGAAATATCACGAAGTCACGGACCTTCTGGACAGTTTTCCTGCTGTTGCCATCATTGGCCCGCGCCAGGTTGGCAAGACGACCCTTGCCCACGAGATCGCCGGAACTCGGCCTTCCGTCTATCTGGACCTGGAATCCGAGCGCGACCGCGTCAAGCTGAGCGATCCTGGGTACTACCTTCGCCAGCACAGCGACAAACTGATCGTGCTGGATGAAATCCACAAAGTTCCGGAAATCTTTCAGGAAATGCGCGGTGTGATTGATGAGAATCGTCGCAAGGGGCGTAAAGCGGGGCAATTCCTGATCCTCGGTTCAGCGGCAATAGACCTTCTGCGTCAATCCGGCGAAAGCCTTGCCGGACGCATTGCATATTGCGAAATGTTTCCGCTGAATATCCGGGAGGTTGGTAGTGATCGGCAAGAGCAGCTCTGGTGGCGTGGCGGTTATCCCGATAGCTTTCTGGCAAAAAATGACCGCCTGAGCGATGTCTGGCGCCGCGATTTTATCCGCACGTATCTGGAACGTGATGTGCCGGAATTCGGCCCGAGGATTTCGGCCGAACGCTTGCGACGGTTCTGGACCATGTTGGCACACCTCCATGGCGGGCTGTTGAATTCCGCCAACCTTGCGCGCAGTCTGGAAGTGGATAACAAAACCATCACCAATTACCTTGATTTGCTGGTGGATCTTCTTTTGGTCCGGCGCTTGCAACCGTGGCACTCCAACGTCAAGAAACGGTTGGTGAAATCGCCAAAGGTCTATCTTCGCGATAGTGGGATATTGCACACGTTGCTGCAAATACCCGATTTCGAGGCTTTACTGGGCAACCCGAAGCTTGGCGACAGTTGGGAAGGGCATGTTATCGAAAATGTTGGTTCCTCCCTGCCCAGTGGCGTTCGGCCGTATTTCTACCGGACCTCGGCAGGGGCGGAAATTGATCTGCTGCTGGATTTTGGGCAGGAAACCTGGGCGATTGAAATCAAGAAAACGACCGCACCAAAATTGTCCAAAGGGTTTCATATCGCTTGCGAAGATCTGAAGCCGGCACGCAAATATGTCGTCTATGGTGGAGACGAGGCGTTTGGGTTGACCCAGGATATCATGGCGATCCCACTGTTGATGCTGATGGATGAAATCTCCAGATTGAAAAAATAGCAAGGAGGACGTCAATACGGGATTTCTGTCGGAAAAACCGTTGGCAGCACTTGGCCTTTGCATCAGCTTTCTTTCTTGCTGACAAACGCGACACATCACGAGGATATTCGAAAAAACCCGCAATTATCCAAGCGTTTTTATTCTCTTAGTTCGGTATTAGTGCGTGTAAATGCGGGCCTGAAGGCAATGAAGCGGCGAAGCCGGAAACCCTCATGAATCCTGCAAATCTGGTGCCCCAAAGCTATCGTTCGAAGTCCCCTCCAACAATTCAGCCCCATGGGCAATGATATAATGCGTGCTACGCCCGCCGCCCGGTCCCCTTTCCAGAAACCCATGCTCCAACAAAGCCGCAATATCCCGATTGGCGCTGTCCTGAGAGCACTTCCCGATTTTCGCCCATTTCGACGACGTCATCTTGCCTTCAAACCCGTCCAGCATTCGGCCCAGAACCTTGATCTGGCGATCGTTCAGTGAAACTGTCGCCGCACGCTCCCAGAATTTGGCCTTGAACGTCACCGACGACAACAGGCCCTGCGCACCGTCAATGGCGCGGTGCAGGCAGCCCAGGAACCAGATCATCCAACTCGTCACATCCAAATTACCTTTCTGCGTGCGTTCCAGAATATCGTAGTAGGCATTCCGCTCTGTCTCGATCTGGGCGGACATGCTGTAGAACCGCTGCGGGCTGCCTTCGGAACGCGCCAGCGCCATGTCGGAAATTGCGCGCGCGATGCGGCCGTTGCCATCATCAAAAGGGTGGATCGTGACAAACCACAAATGTGCCTGAGCCGCTTTCACAACGGGATCGGAGGTGGATGGCTGATTGAACCAGTCAAGAAATGCTTCCATTTCTTGTCCGACCCGCTCGGCTGGCGGCGCGGTGTAGTGAACCTTTTCCCGGCCATACGCCCCAGAGACGACCTGCATCGAGCCCTTTGCATCATCGCGCCACGCGCCAACGTGGATTTTCATCATTCCACTGCGGCCGGTTGGAAACAGGGCTGCAAGCCAGGCAAACAGGCGATCCTCGGTCAGCGGTTCGTCGAATTTGCCAGTTGCATCCTGCATGACCTCGACGATCCCGTCCACATGTCGGTCGGCGGGCTTGAGCGCCCCTATGTCGACACCGAGACGCCGCGCAATCGAAGATCTGACGGTGGAAGCATCCAGCACTTCCCCTTCGATTTCGCTCGTCTTGACCACATCCCGCGTAAGCGTTTGCAGGTTTGCCTCTTCACGCAGCTTGAACCCCAACGCCTCCATGCGGCCGAGCAATCGCCCCTGATCATGGCGCATTGCGGCAAGCGGCGTGGCAATGTCTGTCTCGCGCCATGTCAATGCTGGCCAATCGGATCGCTCCCAGATGTACATCTTATTC
>WFQA01000192.1 GCA_015487255.1 Paracoccaceae bacterium
CGGCAACGGCAATGACATCCTGGTCGGCGGCGCGGGCAAGGATGCGCTGATCGGCGGTGCGGGGGCGGATACATTTGTATTTCTTGCGGCCAGCGACAGCGCGGCCGGCGCGGCAGACCGGATCAGGGATTTCGAGCAGGGGGTTGACCTGATCGATTTTTCGGCTTTTGGCGGGCTGAGCTTTATCGGCAATGGTGGTTTTTCCGGCACCGGCGGGGAGGTTCGCGCGGTCGAGAAGGGGGGCAACACCATTTTGCGTGTTGATGTCGATGGCGACGGGGCGGCGGATATGAAGATATTCGTCAAGGGGCTGGTGGGCTTCACCGATACGGATTTCATCCTGTAGCGGCATTCCGGCCCCGGCCTTATTTTAACAACAAGCTGTATCGCACCGGTATTTTCCGGTGCGGTCTGCTTTTGCGTGGCTGTTGACTGAAACAAGCTAAACCTATAAGAGTAAATGGTTTATTGTTTTTTTGCGTCCCCATTAGCTGTTTTGCTTACCCGAACCTAACCGTTTACAGATCGATATATAAGGAATGCATCATGGCAGCCATCAATAAAATCGGCGGAGAATTCAGAGTCAACACCACGACCGCCAGTTCCCAGCATTTTTCCGATGTGACCCCGGATCGCGATGGCGGATATATCGTGACCTGGACCTCCTACAATCAGGATGGCAGCTCCAATGGCATATACGCCCAGCGTTATGGCGCTGATGGCAACCCGCTTGGCGGTGAGTTTCAGGTCAACACCACCACCGCGGATGGGCAGGTGCTTTCCAAGGTGGCGGTGCTGGAGGATGGCAGCTTTGTCATCACCTGGATGTCGCGCGGGCAGGATGTGGCGCTGGAAACCACAAGCTACGGGGTATATGCCCAGCGTTATGATGCGGATGGGGTGGCGCAAGGGGGTGAATTTCAGGTCAATACCTATACGGCAGGCGAGCAGCGCGAACCGGATATCGCATCGTTGACCGATGGCGGTTTTATCATCACCTGGATGTCAGAGGGACAGGAGGGCGGCACCAATCCGCAATACGGAATTTATGCCCAGCGTTTTGATGCCGGAGGCGTAGCGGTCGGGGCGGAATTTCTGGTCAACACCACCACGCAAGGCCGGCAGATAGAGCCGGATGTCTACGGGCTGGAAAATGGTGGGTTTGTGATAGTCTGGAGCGATGGCAGCCAGGATACATATGCACAGATTTTTGATGATACCGGTGCCACGGTTGGCAGCGAATTTATGCTTAACACCGCCACCACTGGCGAACAATTCCAGCCAAAAGTCACCGCACTAAAGGATGGCGGTTTTGTGGTGACCTGGACGTCATCCGGGCAAGATGGCGATCAATGGGGTGTTTTTGCCCAGCGGTATGGCGCTGATGGCACGGCACTTGGAGCGGAGTTCCAGGCCAATACGTTCATTACCGGTTCCCAGCAGGACCCATCGATCAGTGCATTGGCCGATGGCGGTTTTGTCATTGTCTGGACCTCGCCGGAGCAGGATGGCGACAGCTACGGCATTTACGCCCAGCGTTTTGATGCCGCCGGCGCACCAATCGGGGCGGAAACCCTGATCAATACCGTGACGAGCAGCTATCAATACCAATCCTCTGTAACAGGGCTGGAAGGTGGCGGTTTTGTCATCACCTGGACGACTTTCGGGCAAGATGGCGGCGGTGTGGGGGTCTATGCGCAAGAATTCAAAGCGCAACTTTTTGGCACGGCGGACGGCGACACCATGTCCGACACGGCTGGTGCCGACTGGATGCGCGGGCGGGCTGGCGACGACACGCTTTACGGGCTTGAGGGCAATGACAAGCTGATCGGCGGCGCGGGGGTGGATGTGCTCTATGGCGGTGAAGGCAATGACAAGCTCAAGGGCGGCAACGGCAATGACATCCTGGTCGGCGGCGCGGGCAAGGATGCGCTGATCGGCGGTGCGGGGGCGGATACATTTGTATTTCTTGCGGCCAGCGACAGCGCGGCCGGCGCGGCA
>WFQA01000193.1 GCA_015487255.1 Paracoccaceae bacterium
GCTTTATATCCCCACGCTGATCTTCGGGGCCAAGGCCACCAGCCTCGCCGCTGAGGGAATAGACCCGGTTCCCGCTTTCATGCTGCTTGCCGGGCTGAGCCTGTTTACCCTGGCCCTAACCCCGTTTGCTGCTGCCAAGGCCCTGCGCACCCATCTGAGCTAAGACCGGAAGAATAGCTGAAATACCGGCTTGACCTTCTCATTGCCGGAAGCTGTAACCTGTGGTCAAATTAGCTTTCAGGCCATCTTTATCCTGCCCATGTGGAGAAAAGTCGATGAAAACCCACCCAGCAGCGCCACCCCAAAAGATACTGATCATCGGTGGCTACGGGCAGGTTGGTCTGACCATTGCTGGCATTCTGGCACCGATTTTCAAAGACCGGCTGGTGCTTGCCGGGCGCAGCCAGCAAAAGGCCAGCCAGGCGGCCTTGCAAATTGGCCATGGAGCAACCGGGCAGGTGGTTGATATTACTACGCCAGAAGCTGTGACGGCGCTGGAAGGGGTGGCGCTGGTGATCATGTGCCTTGACCAGCAATCCACCGGGTTTTTGCAGGCCTGCCTGAAGGCTGGCATTAATTATGTCGATATCAGCGCTGATCTGGATTTTCTGGATAAAACCGCCCGCCTTGATGATCTGGCAAAGGCCAGCGGGGCCAGCGCGGTTATTGCGGTCGGGGTCTCGCCGGGGCTGAGCAATATGCTGGCGCGGGTTGCCTTTCAGCAATACCCGGACACCACCCGGATCGACATTCTGATCGAGCTGGGGCTGGGCGACCACCACGGCAAGACGGCGCTTGCATGGATGTTTGACAATATCGATCGCAAATATCAGGTGATCGAGGACGGTCAGCCCAAACAGGTGCGCAGCTTTGGGCAATCCCGCCCGCTCAAGCTGGCGGGGCAAGAAAAACCGCGCACCGCCTATCGGTTTGCCATGCCCGACCAGCAAATAGCGGCCCAGCAGCTGGGGGTGGCTTCGGTTTCCACATGGATACGCTTTGATGGCAGGGCGATGACCTGGCTGTTTTCGACTGTCAGGATCGGCTCGGATATTTGCGGGGTTGCGGTGAATATTGATGCCGGTGCCTCTGGCCCGGTTGTGCTGGGGGTGACGGGCCGGAAGGAAGCCGAGATGACCGCGATCATTGCCGCCGAAACCGCCCGGCAAGTGCTGGAGGGCGACCTGCCCGCTGGGGTGGCCAGCAGCGATGTGGTGATCGATTTTGCTCAGGTTCTGGCCGCGCTGCAAAAAGCGCAGCCAGAAATGCTGGCGCAGGTTTAAGCGATAATCCCGACATTATCGCCCATATCCAGCCCCGGAAACACGGTTGAACCGAGCGCGCTGGCCTGCATGCCAAACAGGTCGCGCAAGGCCCAGCCGAGGTAGCGGCGCACATCGGCGGTTGGCTCCAGATCGCGGCCCTGATAAAGATCCGCCTCGCCAAGCCCCGGCCATTGGCCAAACACTTTGCCGCCATTGATCGCGCCACCGGCCATCACCATTGCCCCCCCGGTGCCATGGTCGGTGCCGCCGGTGCCGTTTTCGGCCACGGTGCGGCCAAATTCGGTGATCGCCAGCACCGTTGTCTGCTGCCAGTTGCGCCCCAGCCCGGATTTCAGCGCCAATATCGCCTCGCTCAACTGGCCCAGCGCGCGGGGCAGGCTGCGCTTTTGGCCGCCATGGGTATCCCAGCCGCCAATAGAGAAACTGGCGATACGGGTTTCTTCGTTGAGCCGCGCCGCCGCAAAGCCGGCCAGCGCCCTGGCCTGACCGGCGCGCCCGCCTTGCTGCATCGGTTCGGTTTTGTCCGCCAGCTCGATGGCCATTTCCACCGATTCGGCAAACAGGGGGTCATTGGCATAGATTCGCGCCAAAAGCGCCTGGCTCTGGGTTGACAGGCTCAGGTCACTATCCGGGCTCCAGGCGGAAAACGGCATCTCGCCATCAAGCAGCAGTATCCGCGCCCGGCCAACCGAAAACGCGGTTTCGGCCCGGGCATCCGGCAACAGCGCCAATGCCCGGTTCAGCCAGCCGCTCCGCCCGTTTTGTGGGGCCGCATCGCGGGAATTACTGCCGGTTTCCAACAGGTCTTGCCCGTCAAAATGGCTGCGTTTATCCCGGTAAGGAGTGGAAACCGCCTGCACAAAGCCAAGCTCTTTGGCGCGCCAGAGCGGCATCAGTGGCGCCAGCCCGGCATTGAGGGCGAAATAACCGTCAAGGTCTTGCGCGCCGGCGGCCTCTCCCACACCCAGTGTCGGCCGGAAGCGGGCAAAATTTGCATCACCGTAAGGCTGCACCACATCCAGCCCATCCATCGCCCCGCGCAGGATAATCACCACCAGCCGGTTATCACCGGGTGCAGCGGCCAATGTGACCGGAGTGAGTAATGGCGAGGCCGCAGCAGAGCAGCCAAGCAGGGCGGACTGGATCATGAATTTACGTCTTGAAAGGGTCATCTCGGCCTCCTATCGGCGCATCAGGGACGGGGATACCAGCAACAAGGCCACCCCTTCCCATTTGGTTTGGGCGCCGCTTACGGCAAAGGTAAGGTTATCCGGAGCGCTGTTGCCGAGCAGGGCATCGAGCAGGGCGCGGGGGTCACGATCATCGGCGTAAGCCTGTGCGAGCTGCCCGGCCCAGGATATGCGCGCCGCCAGTTGCGGCGGGTTTATCCATTTTTCAGCGGCTTCGGGCCAGCCATCCGGCCCACCGGGCTGAAAGGGGCGCTGCCCCATGGCGGCAAGATCCCGCCCCAGCTTGCCAACCGTGCGCCGGTCGGCGCTCAAAATATCCTGCCCACTTATACTCAGTGCGCGCAGCACCGTGGCAATATATTCAAACGGCGGCCGCACCTTGGGGAAATACGCCGCTTTTGCCGCCGGATCATTGACCAGCACCCGGTAAAGCGCCTGCATCTCGCCGCCGCTATCCAGATAGGCCAAAGCCATATTGGACACCAGTTCCGGGCGCGGCTCCGGGCCAATGAAATGCACCACCAGCTTTTGTGCCAAGTGCCGCGCCGTGGCCGGGTTCATCGCCAGATCTTCCAGAAATGCAAAGATATTCTCCAGCCGCTCGGGGCCACCGCCATAGCTGTTGCCCAGAATCTCTTCTGCCCCCGGCTCCGCCCGGTTGCGTGCATAGCGCACCCCTTCCGGGCCAATGGTCAGCCCGGTCAACAGCTCGGCAAACTGGCGCACATCATCCTGAGTATATGGCCCGCTGACACCAAGCGTATGCAGCTCCAGTATTTCGCGGGCGAGGTTTTCGTTCAGCCCGGCATTCCGGCGCTGGCCTGCGCGCGAGTTTGGCCCGGTCGAGGTATTCTGGTCAAGATAGATCAACATGGAAGGATGGGTGACCACCGCTTTCAGCATATCCGCGAACCGGCCAGAAACATACGGGCGGATCGCATCTTCAAAATAGGCGGGCAGCATATAGCTTTCCCTTGCCTGTTTTGGGGTGACGGTGAAATGGTCGAGCCAAAAAGCAAAAAGCCGCTCGCGAAAACCGCGCGGGTTTTGCACGGCTCGCGCCAATATGCGCATCATGTCCGCGCTGGCAGCCTGCCGCAACGCTTGCCGGGCCTGCTTGAATTCATCCGAATCCAGCCCGCGCGCCCGGCTCAATTCGCGCAATTCACCCAGCCTTGCCATTCGCGCATCGGTGCGGGTTATCGGCACTTCCCGGCCGAGCGGGTCATCCCCGTCCAGTTGCGCCATCAGCCCGCCCTTGAATCGGTTTTCACCGGGGCGAATGCCATATTCAAAGCGCCTGGCCTGAATGATTTCTGCTTGTGTCGGCATCGCTCTCTCCTTCGCGTCATATCATTCTAACGCAGGGGCGTGATCTTTCCGTCGAAAATTTATTCGTTCGGCAGATCGTTGCTGTCGCCCCATATGCGATCTCTGGGCAGCCAGCCGGTGTAGCCGTCAATACGGACCTCGCACCAGTTGGTATCGCAAGTGTCGAGCCGGGCGATGACACCGGCTTCGAGCCGGGCAAGCGGGGCAGCGGCATTATCGGGAGATTTGCGCAGGGCCAGCATATCTTCCTGCACCAAAACCGTGCGCGCCGGGCTGAGCAGGGCGGTATGCACCCAGCCGCCCTCGCCATCCACATCGACGACCCGGAACCACTCCTGATACTCGGCCAGCACCAGAAGCGGGGTGCCGCGATGGGTCAGCTTCCAGTCGATGCGGTTGGTGGTGGAGGGGCCACGGCGCACATTGGCGGTGGCGGATTTCATCGACACAAAGCGCGGCACCGGCAGGTTGGTGACCTGCCCGCGGGTAATTTCCTGTGCGCTGGCTTGGATGGCAAGAGCCATCGCGGCAACCGCGCCTGCAATTCCAATTCGTTTCACCCGGCCTGCCTCATTTCTGGTGACGAAATAATATTTCCCTTTACAGGTTTTCCTGCCATTATAGTGCCAAACCCATACAAAAAGGAACCTTTCAAATGGTCGCTGAAAATTCCGGCAATGCGCCGCTGAATGTGCCCCTGAATGTGGTTGTTACCCGTAAGCTGCCCGAGCCGGTGGAGACCCGGCTTAGCGAGCTGTTCAATGTCAGGCTTAATGCCGGCGGCAAGATGGATGATGCAGCACTGGGCGCGGCAATGGCCGAAGCGGATGTGCTGGTCACCACCATCGGTGACCGGATAGATCAGCGGCTGCTGGCCAGGGCCGGGCCGAATATGCGGTTGATCGCCAATTACGGCGCGGGGTTTGACCATATCGACGTGCAAACCGCCCTGCAACGGGGGATCATGGTTTCCAACACGCCGGGGGTGCTGACGGATGATACCGCCGACATGACCATGGCGATGATTCTGGCCGTGCCGCGCAGGCTGCGTGAGGGCACCATGCTGATGCAGCAGGGTGATTGGCAGGGCTGGTCGCCCACGGCGCTGATGGGGTATCGGATTGGCGGCAAGCGGTTGGGGATTTTGGGCATGGGGCGTATCGGGCAGGCGGTGGCGCGGCGCGCGGCGGCTTTTGGCTTGCAGGTGCATTACCACAACCGGCGGCGACTGCACCCGGATACCGAGGAAGAACTGCAAGCTACTTACTGGGAGAGCCTGGACCAGATGCTGGCCCGGGTGGATATTTTGAGTATCCATTGCCCGCATACACCGGGCACCTATCATTTGCTCAATGCCCGGCGGCTGAAGCTGATGAAGCCAAGTGCTTACATCATCAACACCGCGCGCGGAGAGATCGTGGATGAAAACGCGCTGACCCGGATGCTGCGCGCCGGTGAACTGGCCGGGGCCGGGCTGGATGTTTTTGAGCATGGCAACCGGATCAACCCGCGCCTCAAGGGGTTGGATAATGTGCTGCTTTTGCCACATATGGGCTCGGCCACGCTGGAAGGGCGGATCGAGATGGGGGAGAAAGTTATCATAAATATCAAGACCTTTGCTGACGGGCACCGGCCGTCGGACCTCGTGGTGCCTGCGATGTTGTAGCTAGGCGAAGGTTTGGGAAGCTGTGTATGAATCGTTGGGCTAAGACCGCCGAGCGAAGCGAGGCCAAGCCCAACGGGAGGTGGCTTTTTGCGCAGCAAAACGACGCCGACGGGCGGGAGAGCTTGCTTTCATTTTAAGCTTGGTGTTTGTGGCAGGCACTGCTTTCCGCCCTCGGCGGCATTTTTCCGGTAAACCGCAAAAATGGCTGGCCGGCGGCGATGGCCTCGCTTTGCTCGGCAGGGGGCGCTGCCCCCTCGCTGCGCTCACCCCCGGAGTATTTGTAAAAGAATGAAAATTATTCAGGTGGGTTGCAAATCGGGCAATCTGCCCGCCCTGAGGTTTTCATTTTTCGGGTCTCGCCAAACAGGGCATCATAAATCAGCAGCTCAGAGCGCAGCACTTGCCCTGCACCGGTGATTTGCTTGATCGCCTCACCCGCCATCATCGAACCCATCACCCCCGCCAATGCTCCCATCACCCCGGCTTCGGCGCAGTTTGGGGCCAGCCCCGCCGCCGGTGCCTTGGGGAAGATACATTGATAGCAAGGCCCGCCGCGCGCCGGATCATAGATGCTGATCTGCCCCTCCCACTGGCTCATCGCCGCAGATATCAGCGGTATTTCTGCCCGCACACAAGCCGCATTCAGCAGGTAACGGGTGGAGAAGTTGTCGCTGCCATCCAGCACCAGATCATAGCCGGAGAGCAGCGCATCCACATTGGTTTCATCCAGGCGATAGCTGTGTTCAACCACCTGCACATGCGGGTTGACCCGGCCAAGCGAGCGCTTGGCGCTGGTGGTTTTCAACTCTCCCACCGCGCTGGTATCATGGATGATCTGCCGCTGCAGGTTTGACAGGCTGACCACATCATCATCCACCACCCCAAGCCGCCCAACCCCGGCTGCCGCCAGATAAAGCAGCGCCGGGCTGCCCAGCCCGCCAGCCCCGATGCATACCAGCTTCGCGTTCAGCAGCCGCTTTTGCCCCGGCCCGCCGATTTCGCGCAAGACAATATGCCGCGCGTAGCGCTCTATCTCTTCAGGGGTCATGCCTTGCCTCCGCCTTTCGCCGCAACCACCGCACCAGTTTGGCATAAGCCAAAACCGGGATGGCAATTACGATCGCCCAGAACCACCAGACCAACCCCTCGGCAACGTTGATACGAAACGGGTGCGCCGCCGGTAAAAGCTGCGAGATGATGATCACCGCCACCCCCAGCCCCAGCAGCGCCTTATAGGCCCAGCGCGGGCCGTTCAGCGCCCAGTTATAGCCCATCAACACGCCGATAATGAGCGTAATTGACCATAAACCACCTGAATAAAGAACGCTCATCCGATGCCGTCAAACAGATCAGAGGTCAGGTAACGCTCGGCAAAGCTGGGCAGAATAACCACAATGCGCTTGCCCGCCATGCCTTCACGCTGGCCGATTTCCACCGCCGCCGCCAGCGCGGCACCTGAGGATATCCCCACCGGCACCCCCTCGATCGCAGCCAGTTTGCGGGCCATTTCAAAGGCGGTCTCGTTGCTGATGGTCAATATCTCGTCGATCAGCGCGGTTTCAAGCGTTGCCGGGGAAAACCCCGCGCCGATGCCCTGAATTTTATGCGGCCCGGCCTCGCCGCCGGAAAGCACCGGCGAATCCTCCGGCTCCACTGCCACGATATGCACCCCGGGGTTGCGGGCCTTCAGCACCCGACCCACACCGGTCAGGGTGCCACCGGTGCCAACACCGGAGATGAACACATCCACTCTGCCCTCGGTATCGGCCCAGATCTCTTCTGCGGTGGTGCGTTCGTGGATCTCCGGGTTGGCCATGTTTTCGAATTGCTGCGGCATGATCGCGCCGTCGATTTCCTCCACCAGCTCTCCGGCGCGGGCAATCGCCCCGCCCATACCCTTGGCGGCATCGGTCAGCACCAGCTCCGCGCCGAGCAGTGCCAGCATTTGCCGCCGCTCCATCGACATGCTTTCGGGCATGGTCAAGATCAGCCGGTAGCCCCGTGCCGCCGCCACGAAGGCCAGGGCAATGCCGGTATTGCCCGAGGTCGGCTCGATCAATGTGCCCCCCGGTTTGAGCTGCCCCGAAGCCTCGAGCGCGTCGATCATCGCCACGCCGATGCGGTCCTTCACCGAACCAAGCGGATTGAAAAACTCCAGCTTGCCGCATATTTCCGCCTCAACCCGCATCGCCTCGGCAAACCGCGAAAACCGCACAAGTGGCGTGCCGCCATAGGTCTCGGTAATATCGTTGTAAATTTTTCCTCTAGCCTCGTCCCGCATCTTCAGCCTCCCGTTTATATTATGAAGTCGGTGCCATCACCGCCAGTGCGCTGCACACCGGCATCCTGCGCCCGCTGGCACATATCCTCCAGTGTGATCTTGTCCAACCGCGCCAGCATTTCGTTATGAAATTCCGCCCAGATCGGTTGGATTATCTTCTGGCTCAGCTCGGAAACCGACTCCATTTTGTCGTCTTCATTCTCCAAATCCTCGATCACCCGCAGCACATCGCCAAGGGTGAGCCGCCGCCGCTCCATCGCCAGGGTATAACCGCCCTTTGGCCCGCGCACCCCCTTCAAAACCCCGCGCTTGACCAAAAATTGCAACACCTGCTCCAGATAGCGGCTCTGGATCCCCTGCCGCTCGGTAATGTCTTTGGATTGCACCGGGTTGGGCCGGGCATTATAGGCCACATCCAGCACCGCCTCGAGCGCAAGGCTGGATTTTTTTGATAACAGATACATTTATCCCCCCGTTGAACCAAATCCATTGGCACCCCGGTCACTGGTTGCCAATTCTTCCACCTCCTGCCAGGTGCAGCGGGTGACCGGCGCCAGAACCATCTGCGCGATCCGCGCTCCATGCTGCACGGTATAAGGCGCGTTGCCCATGTTGATCAGGATAACGCCGATCTCGCCGCGATAGTCACTGTCGATCGTGCCCGGCGCGTTAACCATGCTCACCCCGTGTTTCAGCGCCAGGCCCGAGCGCGGCCTGATCTGGATTTCATAACCGGGCGGGATTTCCAGCGCCAGCCCGGTGGGCACCAGCCGCCGCTCCAGCACTTGCAGCTCAAACGAACCGCTCTTTACAAAAGCGCGCAGGTCCATCCCCGCCGCGCCGTCGCTTTCATATCGTGGCAAGGCCACACCCGCGCGCAGCCGCTTGATCTTCACCACGCTCATAATGCCTCGCTCACCCGTTTGGCCAGTGCCTCGGCCACCTGGCGCTTGCTCATCCACGGCCATTCCTCGGTCCCGTCCTCGCTGATCAGGGTGATCTGGTTATCAAGCCCGCCCATCACCGGGCGAGGCCCGCCGACATCATTGGCCAATATCCAGTCACAACCCTTGCGCAGGCGTTTCTTGCTGGCGTTTTCAAGCACATCATCGGTTTCCGCCGCAAAGCCGATCACCAGCCCCGGCCGGCCGCTGCCGCGCTGTGAAACGCTGCGCAGAATATCCGGGTTTTCCACCAGCTCCAGCTCGGGCAGTGCCTTGCCCTTTGTCTTTTTGATTTTGCCATTGCTGGCGCTGGCCACCCGCCAATCGGCCACCGCCGCGGCAAATACCGCCACGTCAAACTCACCCGCCGCGTTGACCGCCGCTTCCATCTCCAGCGCGGTCTGCACCTCGATGAGCTTTGCCCCCACAGGCCGCGCCGCATCCGCCGGGCCGGTCACAAACACCACTTCGGCCCCGAGCGCCATAAAGGCCCGGGCGATCTCGGCCCCTTGCAGACCCGAGGAGCGGTTGGCGATATAGCGCACCGGGTCGATCGGCTCATGGGTTGGCCCCGAGGTCACCAGCACCCGTTTGCCCCGCAGCACCCCGCCCCCGAGCGCGGTTGTGATCGCGGCCAGAATCTCCTCCGGCTCGGCCATGCGGCCAAAGCCGAACTCGCCGCAGGCCATATCGCCCTCATTGGGGCCGATGATCAGCCGGTGATCATCGCGCAAGGTTGTAAGGTTGCGCTGTGTTGCCGGGTTTTCCCACATGGCGACATTCATCGCCGGGGCCAGCATGACAGGTTTGTTGCCGGCCAGCAATACCGCCGAAGCCAGATCATTGGCCAGCCCGTTGGCCAGCTTGGCGATCAGGTCTGCGGTGGCCGGCGCCACCACCACGATATCCGCATCGCGGCTGAGCCGGATATGGCCCATCTCGGCTTCGGCATCGAGGTTGAACAGCTCGTCGCGCACCGGGGTGCCGGCAAGGGCCGATACCGAAAGCGGGGTCACAAACTGCGCTGCTGCATTGCTCATTACCGGCACCACCTTTGCGCCGGATTTGCCCAATAGCCGGATCAGCTCCAGCGATTTATAGGCGGCGATTCCGCCACCAATGATCAGCAATATATTTTTATCTGTCAGCATAGCGCCCCGCCATTGACCACCCTGCGGGATTGTAGTTAGTTTTATCCGGCATCACAAGTTCACAAGCCCGCGTGGGCAAAACTTTCCGCGATGGCCGGTTTATGCTCACCATATTCCGGTTTTGGCGCCAGCTAGGTTTCAGGAATACCCATGCCGATCCCCGATCTTACTCTTGTCCTTGGCGGTGCCAGCAGCGGCAAATCCTTCTATGCCGAGCGGCTGGTTCTGGCCAGTGGCAAGGCGCCGGTCTATCTGGCCACCGCCCAAAGCCATGATGATGAAATGACGGGCAAAATCGCCAGCCACCGCGCCAGGCGCGGCGATGAATGGCAGCTTGTCGAGGCCCCGCTTGCCATTGCCGGCCGGTTCAGAACCTTCCGACCGGATCAGATCATCCTGCTGGATTGCCTGACGCTCTGGCTCTCAAACCTGATGGCGGCCAAGCGGAATATTGATGCCGAGATCACGGATTTGCTGGCGGCGCTCGAAACCTGCCCGGCACAGGTGGTTGCGGTTTCCAACGAGCTGGGCCTTGGCCTGGTGCCAACCACCCCGCTTGGCCGTGCCTTTCGCGATTGGCAGGGGCGTCTCAACCAGCGCATTGCCGCCGAGGCCGGGGCTGTCACCTTCATTGCCGCCGGCCTGCCGCTGGCGCTGAAAGGGGCTTTGCCATGACCTCCCGCTACTGGTTCATCCGCCACGGACCCACCCATGCGCCGGGCTTTGTTGGCCATAGCGATATTCCGGCGGATCTTTCCGATACCGCCACCATCGAGCGGCTTGAAGCCAGCCTGCCCCGGCAGGCCAAAATCACATCATCCGATCTGATGCGCGCCCGCGATACCGCAGCCGCCATTCGGGGCGGGCGCATATTGCTGCCCGAAATGCCCCAGTTCAAGGAAATGAGTTTTGGTGCATGGGAAGGCAAAACCGCCGTCGAGGTTGCGAAATCCGATCCGGAGCTCTCGAGGCAATTCTGGGAAAACCCGGGCGATATCGCCCCGCCGAATGGCGAAAGCTGGAACCAGCTCTCGACGAGGATCAGCAAAGCGCTGGCACAGCAAAACGCCAATGGCCCGCAAGGAGATATCATCATCGTTGCCCATTTCGCGGTGATTCTGGCGGCTTTGCAACTGGCCACGGGCATGCCTGCAAAATCGGTTTTCTCATTTAAAATTGACAATTTTTCGATCACCAGGCTGGATTTTTTGCACGCGGCGGGTAATTGGCGGGTAATGGGGGTAAATGCCCCGCCCTAAAATGGCACCGGCGCAAACGGACCCGTGTTTCATGGCCTTCGATAGTGGTCTTGCGCGAATTATGTTGCTCCAATCCCTAAACTACATTATATTTGTGTAATAGTCCGGCCTTGCGGATCAAAAATTGTTTTGGCCTGTCGGGTGCTGAATGGAATATGCCGCATGTAAAAGCCGGCAAATCAGGGGGTTGCAAATGAATTTATCAAGAAGGCGGGCATTGGCGCTTGGCGGTGCTGTTGTTACGGTATCGCTGGTTCCGGTCAACATGGCGCTTGCCCTGACCGAGGAAACCCAGGGCGTTATCGATGCTTTTACCGGTGGTGCGGCGGTTGCCGAGGGCGGCGTTACGCTGACCATGCCGGAACTGGCGGAAAATGGCGGGGCGGTGCCGATGACGGTGGCCGCGCCCGGGGCTGTCAGCATTGTTATTGTTGCCGATGGCAACCCGCGCCCGGAAGTGATTACATTCAATTTTGAGGAGCTGTCGGGAAATTCCGAGGCATCCACCCGCATCCGGCTGGCCCAGACCCAGAGCGTTATCGCGGTTGCTGAAATGGCTGACGGCTCGTTTGCCAGCACCTCTGTTGAAGTAAGCGTAACCCTCGGCGGCTGCGGCTGACCTGATGCATCGGAGAAAATAATGGCTATCAAACCACGGATAAAACTACCCAAAACCGCCGCGATCGACGAGGTTGTTACGGTCAAGACCCTGCTCACCCACAGAATGGAATCCGGCCGCCGCAGAGACCCGGACACCGACGAGATCATCCCCCGGATGATCGTGCATACATTCGAGGCGACATTCAACGGCAGGCCTGTCGTTACCTTCAAACCCGAAGGGGCGGTTTCTGAAAACCCCTATTTTGCCTTCAGCCTGAAAGTGCCGGAGGCGGGGGAGCTGACCTGCGTCTGGACCGATGATGAAGGCGAGGTTTTCGAAGGCTCGAAATCAATCGAAATCGCTTGACCGTTTGCCACATAACCTGACAGGGCATAACAAAAAAGGGGAAAGGGCCGCAAAGCCCTTTCCCCGGTTTTTTCAGGCCAGGTATTATCAGCCGAACATATCGGTGGTAATGCCTTCATACCAGCCAACCGATTCCTGATAGGTTTGCGCGCGCAGGGCGTCATCCTCACCCGTGTTGGAAATAAAGCCGGATGTCCGGGCGATCTTCTCCGGGGTGGCCTCGTATTGCGCCCCGACCTTGACTCCGTCATCAGCGGCAAGCAGCGACCAGCATGTGTTGGAGAACCGCGCCGGGAAGGCCGCACTGCCGGTAAGGGCCGCGCGAACCGCCATCGCACAGACTTTCGCCTGCGAATTGGCCGAAAAACCGGATTTTGGCATATCGCCCTGCTGGCTGGCATCGCCGAGCACGTAGATGTTTTCATCTATTTTCGAGCGCATTTCCTGCGCGGTGACCGGTGCCCAGTTGCCCTCTGTCACCCCGGCGATTTCGGCGATCAGGCCGGCTTTCTGGGCCGGGATAACGTTACAAACATCAACCTTTTCCACTTCGCCGTCGATCACCACTTCCATCGCATCGGGGCGCACCTCGACATTGGCACCGCCAAAATCGGGGCCGACGCGCTCGATCATGCCGCTATAGTGTTTGCTCCAGGCCTCCTCGAACAGGCTTTGCTTGGAGAATTTCTCTTTCGGGTCAACGATAAGGATTTTTGCCGTCGGGTTGGAACCCTGCAACAAGCTCGCAACCATCGAAACGCGCTCATATGGTCCCGGAGGGCAGCGGAACGGGTTTGGCGGGGCAACCATGGCAAATGTGCCGCCCTGGGGCATCGATTCGATCTGCGCCTTCAGCAGCTGGGTTTGTGACCCGGCCTTATAGGCATGGGGCATGGCATTCTGGGTTTCAACGCTCCAGCCAGGCACCGCACCTTCAACAAAATCGATGCCCGGTGATATGATAAGTGCGTCATATGGCACCATGGCGCCACCGGCAAGGGTCACGGTTTTGGCGTCACGGTCCACACCGATGGCCCAGTCATGCACAACATTTATATCGTATTCCGCCGCCAGCGTGCCATAGGTGTGGCCGATGGAGGCAAAATCACGAAAACCGCCGATATAGAGGTTGGAGAAAAAGCAGGTGTAATAGGTGCGTGTCGGCTCAATAAGGGTTACATTGATCGCCCCTTCGCTATCTTTGGCGATATAACGCGCTGCCGTGGCACCGCCCGCGCCGCCACCGATAACCACAACATTGGGCTTATGCCCCCCGGCCAATACCATCGGCGCGCTCAATGTTGCCGCAGTGGCAACACCGGCCCCGATAAATCCGCGTCTGTCCAGTTTCATATTACTCTCCATTTGTTGGTGTGATATTTTCTTGTTGTTATTCGAATGTTTCCCCGAGCGTTTCGAAATAGGCCGCCAGTGCGGCTATTTCCTCGTCGGAGAGTCCTTGTGCGGTCATGACCATCACCTCGTTGGTGCGATAACCGCTTTTGTAAGCGTGCAGGGCGATTACAAAATCTTCCGGCAACCAGCCGACAATGGCCGGTATGCCGTCATTGCTGCCATCGAGCTGATGGCAGATCACGCATTCACCCGACAGGTATTCGCCGTAAGCCGGGTCTCCCTCAATCGCCAATATCTCGGGGCTGACAACCGGGTCCCTTGCCGGCAGCACTTCCGGGATATCTGCCATGCCGTCTGAAAACTGGCCCAAAAAGGCGATCAGGTGGCCCCGCTCTTCCGGGTCGCTGATTCCCCCGAACATCATTGTCGTGCCTGAAATCAGCGATTTCGGGTTTTCGATAAACAGTTCCAGATGCTCGATATCCCAAACCAGCCCACCGGCAGCGGCCCGTTGCATTGCGTCGGAATAATAGGGGTAATCCTGCCGGGCGGCGAGTGGCCGGCCGAGAATACCGTTCAGCACCGGGCCGGAGCGGTTGGCGGCATCCTCTCCGACCATATGGCAGGCGCTGCATTTCCTGAAAGCCTCGGCCCCCGCTTCGATATTTTGCTCTGCGGTTGCAGGTAAGGCCCAGAATGCAATGGAAACCGCCGCCAACCCTTTAATACCAATATGCAATTTGAAACCTTCACCCCTGTTATTTTATCTGTTGTTTTTATTTACAAGAATACAGCGTAAAATGATTCCTGATGTCAGTCAACCTTTTTACATATACCTGATGTTAAATAGAGTCAGGGTAGAATAGAGCGATGGCGGGGCCAAAGATTGTGCTGGCCGCACCGGCTCGAATATGCCTGATACTTGGTGGTTTTCTCAGCAACCGGGCTTTGCCGTGCCCCAATAATTATATCCGGCAAATCTGGGGCTGGCGATATAGCCGCTATCCAGCGCCTCGATCTCAAACCCACCCTGCCTGATCAGCGCGTCAATCGGCCGGTTCAGGTGGCAGCCGCCGGAGAACCTGCCCCAGATCGGGTCAAGCCGGTCTTGCCAGCGGCGCACCGAAGGGTCGGGCGCCTGGCCGTGCTCGCTGAAAATCAGCCGGCCATCCGGGCGCAGCACCCGGCGCATTTGCCTCAGGGCCGTGGCCACATCGGGGATGGTGCAAAGCGTGTAGGTGACCAGCACCGTATCGACAGACTGGTCATCCAGCGGAATTTCCTCGCCCGGCAGGTCAAGAAAACTCACCGGCACCGAGGCCTTGGCCGCCAGTTTTGCCGCCCTGGCCCGCATTTCAGCCGATGGCTCCAGCCCCCAGACCTTTTGCACCAGGGCGCTGTCATAATAGGGCAGGTTCAGCCCCGAGCCGATGCCGATTTCCAGCACCTCGCCACGGGCCTGCGGCACCACCTTTTGCCGCTGCGCCCTGATCGGGCCAATGCCACAGGCGCGGTTGATCAGAAACGGTAATATTTTGCGGTCATAAAAGCCCATTCAGCCCTCGTCCGGTGCCAGTATGCGGATAAACATGCCGAGAATCTTGCTGTTGAGCACCTCGAACTCTTCCGGTGTGTATTGCTCGGTATGCAGCAGCACCCAGCGGTCTGTTGCCATGCCCAGCGCCACAACCCCGTCAAGCAACAATGACGATGGCAGGTCATCGCGAATGGCGCCAATCACTTTACCGTGCTCCAGCGTGCGGGTGAGCAGCCGCATCGGCCCCACCATCAGGTCTTCGCATATGCCGTTGGGCTGGTGCAGATTGCGGTGAAACATCCGCCCGACCTGAAAAACCTCGGGGTGGCTTTGCAAAAGATCGGTGCTGATGTTGGTTATCGCCATGATCGCTGGCCAAAAACGGTCCTTGCTCAGCTTTTCCGGGGTAAACCCTTCAATCATCTCGGCAAAAGGGGCCACCGCCTGATGCACGATTTGCTGGAAAAGCTCGGTCTTGTTGGCGAAATAATGGTAAAACGAGCTTTTGCTCATGCCGATCTCGCCAATGATCCGGTTCAGCGATGCCTGCTCAAAACCATGTGCGGTAAACGCCCGCGTGGCAGCGGCAAAAAGCAACTGTCGGCGCGCCGGTTTCATCTTGAGGGAAGGGTGGGGTTCCATGGGGTTGACAGGGCTCATACCAGTAGTTAAATCTAAATGGACCGAGTGGTCCAAAGCATTGTAGCGGCCTCATCCCCGTGAGGCAAGACAGGAGTCAGATATGCCCGGAGTGACCCGCCGAAACCTGCTGATCACCAGTGTTGCCGCCCTGCTGCTGCCCCGCGTGGCTCTGGCGCAAGACCCGGGCGCGATCCTGCGCGGTGCCTTTGACAACTGGCGCGCCACCAGCTCTCACGGCATTTCCGAAATGACCATTCGCAATGCGTCCGGCACCCGCTCGCTCTCCATGGAGAGCTGGACTCAGGGGCGCGACAAGGCGCTGGTGCGCTTTACCGCCCCGGCGCGGGATGCGGGCAATGCCACCTTGCAAAACGGGCGGCGCACCTATGTTTTCAACCCCAAGCTCAATCAGGTGATCCAGCTTCCGGCATCCGCCATGCAGCAAAGCTGGATGGGGTCCGATTTCAGCTATAATGATCTCAGCAAAACCGAGCAGATCATCACCGATTACAACCACCGCCTGATCGGGACCGAGCAAAATGCCGGCCGCACGGTCTATGTGATCGAGGCGATTCCCAAGCGCGGCAAGCCGATTGTCTGGGGCAAGCAGGTTTTGCGGGTGCGGGATGATTATGTGCTGCTGGGCCAGCAGTTTTATGACCAGAACGGCAACCTCGTGCGCGAGATGGTGGCCGACCGGATCGGCACCCTTGGCGGGCGGCCCTATCCGGTGCAGCTTACCATGCGCAGCCTGGATAAACCGGGGCAATGGACCCGGATCACCACGCAATCGGCGGAGTTTGACATTGACCTGCCCGATTATCTGTTCACCCGCTCCAACCTGCAAAACCCGAGGTGAATGATGCTGGCGGCGCTGGCATGGCGCAATATCTGGCGGCAGCCGGTGCGCTCGGTTCTCAGCCTGATCGGGCTGGCGTTTTCCTCGCTATTGCTGGTCTTCATGCTCTCTTTTCAACTCGGGGTATATGACACGATCAAAATCGGCGCGCTCGGGCTGTTTGACGGGTTTGGCCAGTTCCAGCCGGTTGGCTATGATGACGACCCGGATATTTCAAAGATATTGCCGGGCTGGCAGGCGCTGCTGGCGGCAGACAGGGTGGAAGGGGTTTCGGCCACCGCCCCGCGCGCCAGCTCCTTTGCGATATTGGCCAGCGGTGATACCAGCTTTGGCGCCGCGGTGATCGGGGTGGACCCGGCGCGCGAACCGGCGGTCAGCACGCTTTACACCACCATTGCCGAGGGGCGTTATCTGGCGGCGGATGACGATGCGGCTATTGTCATGGGCGCGGGGCTGGCGCGCAATCTCGGGCTGGTGCTGGGCGATAGCGTGACCATGCTCGGCACCGGAAATGACGGCGCGGTTGCCGCTGATGTGCTGCAACTGGTGGGAATATTCAGCACCGGCGTGAATGCGATTGACCGCCAGATCACCCAGATGCCGCTGGCGCGCTTTCAGGAAACCTACAACATGGGCACCGGCGTGAATGTGGTGGCGCTGCGCGGCCCGGATTTTGGCGGCGTGATCCGCGCCGCGCCGCAGTTGCGGGCGATGGCGGCAGATCAGGGCGCAACCTATCTGCGCTGGGATGATCTGCAGCCCGAGGTGCGCCAGATGATCTCGCTGGATCTTTCCACCGCGATGTTGATGTATGGCATCATGATTGTGGTGGTGGTGTTTATCCTGCTCAACACGCTTTATATGTCGGTGCTGGAGCGCACCCGCGAATTTGGCGGGTTGATGGCCATTGGCATGCGGCCCCGGCAAATCGGGGCGATGATCTGGCTGGAGCTGATCTTTTTGTCGCTGCTCGGGGCGGGTATTGGCATTGCGCTTGGTGCGGGCGTGACCATCTGGATCGAAAATATCGGCATTGCCTTTCCGGGCATGGAAGATGTGCTGAGCCAATGGGGGATTTCGGGGCGGGTCTACCCTGATCTGAGCTGGCTGAGCGCCCTGGCGGGGCCGGGGGTGATTGTTGGCTCGATCGTGGCGCTGGGGCTTATTCCCTACCGGCATATTCTGCGGCTGGAGCCGGTCAGCGCGATGGGGGCGGCATGATGGAAACCTTCAAGCTGCTCGCCCCGCTGGCCTGGCGAAATCTGTGGCGCAATCCGCGCCGCACAATCATTACGCTGTTTGTGGTCTCGGTCGGGCTGTGGTCCATTCTGGCGGTGGCCAGCTTTATCACCGCCTGGGCGCAAAGCTCGCGCGATGCCACGCTCAGGCTGCTGATCGCCCAGGGGCAGATCCATGCCGAGGGCTATATGGATGATCCGAATATCTCCAACCTGATGCCCCCGCCGGGTGCCGCGCTGGTGGCGGCGCTGAATCGCCCCGATATTTCCAACTGGGTCACCCGGCTCGAACTCCCCGGCGTGGTGCAATCGGAATACAAAACCCTGCCCGTCAGCCTTGTGGGGGTAGACCCGGATGCCGAGCGCCGCATTTCCAGCATTCCCGAAAAGATCGTCGAGGGGCGGTATCTCAACGGGCTGGAGGATGACAGCGCGGTCATCGGCCTCAACCTTGCCAAACGGCTGAAAACCGCCCTCGGGCGGCGGATTATCCTGATGGTGACGGCCGAGGATGGCTGGCTGGAAGAGCGCAGTTTTGATGTGGTCGGGGTTTATGACGCCGATACCGCCTTTGAGGATACCTATATTTTCACCGGTCGCAGCACCATGCAGGCGATGGTCGGCGTGGGCGATAAAATCGCCCAGATCGCCTTTGAAGTGCCCGAGGATGCCGCGCTTGCGGGGGTGGTCGAGCGCCTGCGCGCCGCCGCGCCCGGTCTCGACATTCGCCCATGGCGCAAGATATCGCTGATCATGGGGGCGATGGATGCCACCATGGGCGGGGTGATCTTTATCTGGCTGGCGGTGATGATGGTGATGATCTCGATCGGGGTGATCAACACCCAGCTTATGGCAGTGTTTGAGCGCACCCACGAGTTTGGCCTGCTGCGGGCGCTCGGCTTCAAATCGCGCCATGTGCTGTGGCTGGTCACGTTTGAATCGGTGCTGCTGATCGGGCTGGGGGTTTTGATCGGCATGATCGCCGGCGCGGCCACGGTCTGGGGCTTGTCCGACGGTATCGACCTCAGCGCTTTTGGCAAGGCGCTGGAGGCGTTCAAGGCCGGCGATACCCTCTATCTTGAGGTCAAAACCTCGGATTATATCATCTTCCCGCTGGCGATCTGGGCGCTGGGAATTCTGGTGGCGCTCTGGCCGGCATGGCGGGCACAAAAGATCAGCCCGGTCGAGGCGATGCGGCAGGCAACATGAAGGAAACGCAATGAAAGCGGAAAAAAAACCTATCGTAAGCTGCAAGGGCATTACAAAAGTGTTTGGCAAGGACGAATTGGCGGTGCATGCCCTGCGCAGCATCGATCTGGATATTATCGAGGGGGATTTCGCCACGCTGGCCGGGCCATCCGGCTCTGGCAAGACCACCCTGCTCAATATGATCGGCGCGCTTGACCACCCGACCTCGGGCCAGGTGCTGATCGACGGCCAACCCCTGAGCGGCATGAGCAAAAGCCAGCTTTCTGACCTGCGGCTCAACAAGATCGGCTTTATCTTTCAGGCCTACAATCTGGTGCCGGTGCTGAGCGCGCGGGAAAATGTGGAATTCGTGCTGCGCCTGCTCAAGGTGGAGGCGAATGAGCGCCGCACTCGCGCCGATGCCGCATTGGCCGAGGTTGGGCTTCGGGGGCTGGAAAACCGCCGCCCCTCGGCGCTGTCGGGCGGGCAGCAGCAGCGGGTGGCGATCGCCCGTGCCCTGGTGGCGCGCCCGCGCATCGTGCTGGCCGATGAGCCAACCGCCAACCTGGACAGCACCACCACCGGCGAATTGGTGGACCTGATGTATCGGCTCAACCAGGAGAGCGGCACCACCTTTTTGATCGGCACCCATGACCCAAGGGTGATGGAACACTCGAAACGACATATAGAGATGACTGATGGACAAATTGAAAGCGATATCCGCGCTTAGCCTCGCATTATTACTGGCCACCCCGGCATTGGCCGAGCCTTTGCGCGTTCGGCTGGATTTTGGCGGCAGCCTTGACTGGGCCGCGCCAGACAGTATCGACACCGCGCTGGGCTTTGGCGAGCGCCAGACGCTGGACGCCAAATTACGGCTGATGTGGCAGGGCGGCAACGGCCCCTGGCGCTTTGAGCTGCAATCCCTGCTCGCCTACCAAAAGGGTGATAATATCGGTTTTGCCGCCGCCATGGCCGGGCTGGCCCCGCCCCCACCGCCCCCCAGTTTCTTTGACCTGACCAGCGAAATATCCGCCAGCGCTGACAGCCGCTTGAGCCTGACGCTGGATCGGCTTTCGGTAACCTATTCCAGCCAGAACCTTGTGCTGAAAGCCGGGCGGCAGGCGGTAACATGGGGCTCGGGCATGGTTTTTCGCCCCTCCGACATCATTGCGCCCTTTGCTCCCAATGCCATCGATACCAGCTTCAAACCGGGGGTGGAGATGCTCTATGGCCAATACCTGTTTGACAATGGTAATGATATCGAGCTGGCCTATGTGCCGCGCCGGGCTGCACCGGGCGGGGCGCTGGATTGGAATGCCTCCACGCTCGCGCTGCGCTCCAGCCTGCTGCTGAGCGAGCTTGACGGCACAGTGATGCTGGCCCGGGACCGGGGCGACACCCTGCTCAACCTTACCCTTGGCGGCGGGCTTGGCGGCGCGGCCTGGAACGTGGAGCTTGGGCAATGGTTTTTGAGCGATGGCAGCACGGCCACCAGCTTTTTGGCCAATATCTCCAATAGCGGCACATTGGGGGGGATGAACATCACCTATTTTGCCGAATATTTCCGCAACGGTTTCGGGGTGGACCCGGCCACCCCGCTTGACGCATTGCCCGCGCCACTGGCCTCGCGGCTGGCCAGCGGGCAATTATTCAACGCCGGGCGGGATTTTCTGGCGCTGGGCGGGCAGATCGGCCTCACCGACAGGCTGAATTTGACACCAAGCGTGATCACCAGCCTTAATGACGGCAGTGTATTTGGCAGCGTGCAGGCGGGTATGTCACTGAGTGACAATCTGGATATTTCGTTCAGCGCCAGCAAGGGCTTTGGCGGCAATGGCAGCGAATTTGGCGGGCGGGAAACCTCGGCCGGTTCCGGGGTCTATCTGCGCCCGCCGACCAATGTTTCGCTCAATTTGACCCGGTATTTCTAGCCACGGCCCCGCAGCATGTTTACTATGGCACGGGTTGCGCTATAGGTTGGCCAGACCGAGGAGCCAATGACCAAAACCCTGCCCATCGAGCCTGTCTTGCCCGAATTGCTTGCCGTTCTGCGCGCCAGGGGCTGTGCGGTGTTGCAAGCGCCGCCCGGTGCGGGCAAAACCACCCGCGTGCCGGCTTATCTTTTTGAAAACCACTTCTGTAAAGGCAAGATACTGATGCTGGAGCCGCGCCGCATGGCGGCCCGCGCGGCAGCCGAGCGGCTGGCGGAGGGTTTTGACGAGGTGGTCGGGCAGAGCGTGGGCTACAGGGTGCGCGGCGAAAGCAGGGTCTCGGGCAAAACCCGGATCGAGGTGGTGACCGAGGGGATCCTCACCCGGATGATCCAGTCGGACCCTTCGCTGGCCGGGGTTGATTGCGTTATTTTTGACGAATTCCACGAGCGTTCGCTGCATGCCGACCTTGGGCTGGCGCTCTGCCTGGAGCTGCGCGAGGCGTTGCGGGATGATCTGGCGCTGCTGGTAATGTCGGCCACGCTGGATGCGGCACCGGTGGCCAGGCTGATCGATGCGCCGGTGATTACCGCTGAAGGGCGTAGTTTTCCGGTTGAAACCCATCACCTGCCCCATCCGCTTGGCAAGATGAGGTTTGAGCCGGCAATGGCGGCGCTGATCAGGCAGGCCTTGGCTGAAACCGGGGGCGGGGTGCTGGCCTTTTTGCCCGGCGCGGGTGAGATCCGCCGGGTGGCGGGGCTGCTTGGCCAGATCAGGGGGGTTGAGGTCATGCCGCTTTACGGCGCGATGCAATTTTCCGCCCAGCGCCGGGTGCTGGCACCGCTGAAAGGGGCGCGCAAGCTGGTGCTGGCCACCAGCATTGCCGAAACCTCGCTGACCATTCCCGATATCCGGGTGGTGGTGGATGGCGGCAGGGCAAGGCGGGCGCGCTTTCATGCCGGGGCGGGCATGGCGCGGCTGGTCACCGAGCGGGTCAGCCGGGCCGAGGCCACCCAGCGGCAGGGCCGGGCCGGGCGGGTGGCCCCGGGTGCCTGCTACAAGCTCTGGGCCGCCGGGGAGGAGGGCGCGCTCCGGGCCTATCCGCCCGCCGAGATCGAGGCCACGGATTTGAGCGCGCTGGTGCTGGAACTGGCGCTCTGGGG
>WFQA01000194.1 GCA_015487255.1 Paracoccaceae bacterium
CTCATTATTCTGCCGCTTTAAAGGATTACACTGGGCTGTTTCTTCTGGGAGTACATTGGTCAAATAGGGGAGCAAATCTGCCCCATTTCAGAGATGGTTCGCCCCCAGACCCGCCCCCACCGCCATTAACATTTTAATTACCCATATAATACAACGGGTTACAGGCTTCAACATAACGCTTACCCCCCATTCGTATTTTGACTAAATCGCTATTCAGGGCACAGCCACACGCAAAATTGATTGCCAGCGACCGGGTTTGTTACTATTATCCCGAGATGCCGTATTTTTCAGCACCCGTTTTACAATCTCGGAAAGTAACTCCATGAAATATCTATTAGCCTGCACAACCGCCATTTTAGCCCTATCAGGTGCCGCCAGCGCGCAAGAGGTCACATTTGACAAAGGCACCGTGAATATAGCCCTTTATACCGATAGCACCGCCAGCGCCCTGATCCAGAATTCGGGGATGGACGCCGCTTTTTCGGTTGGCAATTTCGGCTTCCAGTTTGGCGGCAATCTGCAAACGATTTCGTCACAGTTCGGCACCAGCACTACCGGCGCCTTTGACCTGCGCTTTTACAAGCCCACCGCCAATGGCAACAAGTTTGGCGCCTATGTGGCCTCGACCAGCCTGACCGGGCTTTTCGAAGGCTCCGTGATCGGGGTGGAAGCGATGGTTTCGGCCGGCCCGTTTGATGTCGAGGTCTCTGTCGGCACGCCAACCGGTTTCTTCTTTGGCAATTACACCTTTGCCACGCTGGACGGGTATCTGGATATTGGTGACCGGGTAACCCTGAATGTCGGTTATGATGTTGTCTTTGACCAATTTGAGTCAATCGGCGGGTGGACGGCCGGTGCGAGTTATAAATTTCCGGGGTCCGGCATGGCGCTCTCGGCCTATGCAGGCAGTTACGAAATCGGCATAGCTACATATGGTGTGGGTCTTTCCTGGGATTTCGGGGCAAATTCAGAAGAGCGCCTCTGGTCTGACCGCTCGATCCAGTCCGTCTTTACGGGCGCATAACACCGCTCTTTACGAGCGCGACGCAAATAACCTCCGCCGATTTGGCGGAGGTTGGTTTTTTCAAGCGGGCTTCAGAGCCAATCAGCCAACCAGTTCGAGACCCGAGAAGAAATAGGCGATCTCGACAGCGGCGGTTTCGGGCGCGTCGGAGCCGTGCACCGAATTTTCGCCAATGGAGAGGGCAAATTCCTTGCGAATGGTGCCTTCGGCGGCATCGGCGGGGTTGGTTGCGCCCATCACCTCACGGTTTTTCGCAATCGCATCTTCACCTTCCAGCACCTGCACCACAATCGACTCGGAGATCATGAATTCACAAAGCTCGTCAAAAAACGGCCGCTCTTTATGCACGCCGTAAAATTCCTGCGCCTGCGCCAATGTGAGCTGGATGCGCTTGGAGGCCACAACCCGCAGGCCCGCCTCCTCAAATTTGGCCACAATCGCGCCGGTCAGGTTGCGCTTTGTGGCATCGGGTTTGATGATCGAAAATGTGCGTTGTACAGCCATTGTGATGGTCCTTTGAAATGGGCCAGCCCGGCCCCGTTACATGCTGAGGCGCATCTAACACGGGCTTTCCGGTTTGGAAACCCCCAACGCGCCCATCCTAGCCGAGGCGAAGCCGAGGCCATAGCCCGTAAGGGCCACCGTTTTTGCTTGCAAAAACCTGCCTTTGCTGAGCGGGGGGGGCTGGCAGGGCCTGGCGGCAACCAATACATTTGCGGCCCTCCCAGAAGCAAAGGCACGCTAGCGCGGGTCTATGGCAAGCGCTCCGGTCCCCGTCAAACATAGCTCTCCCGCCTGCCGGCCTCCGTTTTGCTGCGCAAAACGTGCCCGCCAGTTGGGCGTGGCCTCGGCTTCGCCATCGGCAGGGGGATTTCATCCCCCTCTGGCGCAAGCGCCATTCACCCCCTTCATTGGATCACGAAATAGCCTAGAGCCCCTGCCCTCTTTCCATTCTCCCCTTGCCAGAATACCATACCACACCCTGATCAGAAAACCCCATGACCACACCACCACTCCATTTATGGAACATCTCCGCCCCGCTGAGCCCCCTGCTCGGAGGGCACCGAAATGCGGCATTTCGGACCACCGGGCGAGCGCAAGACCTTGTGTTCAAATCCACACGGCGCAGCGAAGCCGCGATATGCTGGTTGCGGCCTGTCCACCACCTTGCTGAAAACGCGGGTTTTCATGTGCCAAAGCTGATACCCAGCCGCAATGGCACCCTTATTGAGGCGGGGTGGACATGCGAAACTTTTCTGGCAGGGCGCGCGTTTGAGCGCGAAGACATGCCGCGTGTTTTGCCGATGATAGAGGCCTTGCACAGCCTGGGTGTGGGGCATGCGCAACGCCCGGGATTTCTGTCGTCCAGTGCACTGGCAGCGTAGGGCAAAGGCGGGGATGTGGACCTTTCCGCCCTGCCCGCCCCGCTGGCGCGCATATGCAAGCAGGCATGGGCCGCGCTTGCCCCTGCGCCCGCCACCGTTATTCACGCAGATCTCACCCCACTAACCTTATCCAGTATGAAACCGGTGGAATTGGACTGGTAGACTGGGATGAGTGCCGCGTCGACTTGCCTGTTTTTGATACAGGTTACCTCGCCCCGCCCCGCTCTGCACAGGTGGCGCTGGCATTGAAAGCATGGGAAATGGCCTGCTCCTGGCAAATTGAGCCAGCCTATGCGCGGGGCTTGGTGGCGGATGTGTATCGCCTGGTGGAAGAGTTATAGCGCGATCGCCCCCGTCGCCACATCATATAGCAGTTTTACGTTGAGAATAATCACCACCAGCGCGATCAATGCAGCCGCAACGGTCATCCAGCGGGGGGCTTGCAGCCCCTTCATTATCTTGCGGTTGGCCGTAAACATAACCAGCGGCACCACCGCAAAGGGCAGTTGCAGGCTAAGCACCACCTGGCTGAACACCAGCAATCTTGCCGTGCCGCTATCGCCATAGATAAACACCGCGATCACAGCAGGAACCACCGCGATACCGCGCGTTATCAGCCGCCGCGCCCATGCGGGCATCCGAAACTGGATAAACCCTTCCATCACGATTTGCCCGGCCATGGTCGCGGTTACGGTCGAGTTAAGCCCCGAAGCCAGCAGCGCCACCGCAAACAGGGTTGAAGCCACGCCCAGGCCAAGCAGGGGAGAGAGCAGCGCATAGGCGTCCTGAATCTCGGCCACTTCAGTGCGCCCGGTGGCATTGAACGTAGCCGCGGCCAGCACTAAAATGGCCCCGTTGACAAACAGCGCGAGCATAAGCGCCAGTGTGGAATCAATCGTGCCCAGGCGGATGGCATCGCGCTTCTCGGCATCCGAATCCCCGTAAGCGCGGGTCTGGATAATCGCCGAGTGCAGGTAAAGGTTATGCGGCATCACCGTGGCTCCGATGATCCCCAGTGCCAGATAGAGCATCATCGGGCTTTCCAGAATATCGCGCTGCGGCACAATGCCGGCAAGCACTTCACCCCATACCGGATCGGCATAGATAATATTCACCGTAAAACTCACCACAATTACCAGGGTCAGCGCCACAATAACAATCTCGACCTTTCTGAACCCCTTGTTTTGCAACCAGTAGATCAAAAACACATCCATCAATGTCAGGATAACCCCGATCTCCATCGGCATGCCAAAAAGCAAGTTAAGCGCAATCGCGGTGCCGATCACCTCTGCCAGATCGGTGGCAATGATCGCCGCCTCGGCCATAATCCACAAAAACCAGCGCGCCACAGGCCCGTAAGCATCAAAGCAGGCCTGCGCCAGATCGCGCCCCGAGGCCACCCCCAACCGCAGGCTGAGTGCTTGCAGGATGATCGCCATAAAGTTCGACATCACCACGATGGAAAGCAACATATAGCCAAAAGCCGAGCCACCCGCGATCGAGGTTGCCCAGTTACCCGGGTCCATATAACCCACGGCCACCAGATAGCCCGGCCCCATAAAGCCCCCCATCCGCCGCCAGAACTTGCCGGAATGAACCGGGATCGAGCGGTGAACCTCGGAAAGTGAGGGCATCAGCCCCTTGGGATTGTGATCAGACATAACACGCCTTTTTGTCGTTTCCCCCTCCTTAATGCTTTTGCAAATCATTCGCAAGTAACGAGTTGCGCCATTGACAAAAAATTTGCAACGCTGATACTTGAATCAGGAGATATAATGAATCCGGAATTCCTTATCACTGCGTCGGGTTTTTGGTGGCATTTTTGGGTTGCCCGGAGCCAGGCTGGCGCTTTCAGACTAGCGTTGACACCCCCCTGCCCTTGCGGCAAAAGCCCCCCATGTTAGCGATCAAAAATATCACCTTTCGGCTTGAAGGCCGCGTGCTGCTCAATGATGCCAGCGCGATGATCCCCTCTGGCCACAAGGTTGGCATTGTCGGGCGTAACGGCACCGGCAAGACCACACTTTTCAAGCTCATTCGTGGTGAGTGGACGCTGGATGACGGTGAAATCAGCATTCCACGGGGCACCCGCATTGGCGGCGTGGCGCAAGAGGCCCCGGCCAGCGATGTATCCTTGCTGGAGACCGTGCTGGAGGCGGATATCGAGCGCCACGCCCTGCTGCAGGAGGCCCAAACCGCCAGCAATGAGA
>WFQA01000195.1 GCA_015487255.1 Paracoccaceae bacterium
CGGTTGGGCTGGAAACCCTGCTGCCCGCCTCTATGCAGCTTGTGCATGCCGGGCATCTGACCCTGCCGGAACTGTTTCGTGCGCTGTCGCTGAACCCGGCCAGGCTGCTCGGACTAAGTGCCGGGCGGCTGGCGGTGGGGGCACCGGCGGATCTCATCCTGTTTGACCCAAACAAACCCTTTGTGCTGCACCGCGCCAGGCTGCATTCCAAATCCAAAAACACACCTTATGATTTGCGCCGTATGGAAGGTGTGGTGCTGCGCACGTTTGTGGCGGGTGAACAGATATGGGGGGCGGCATGATTCCATCGGTTTTCCGCTTCTGGGGTGCGCAGCCGGGCTGGGATACCGCATGGCCGTGGCTGCTTGGCATATTGATTGCCGCCTACCTGCTTGGCTCCATCCCCTTTGGCCTGCTGGTGAGCCGTTTCATGGGGTTGGGGGATGTGCGCAAAATCGGCTCGGGCAATATTGGCGCTACGAATGTGTTGCGCACCGGCTCCAAAAAAGCCGCGCTGCTGACCCTGTTGCTGGATGGTGGCAAAGGCGCGGCGGCGGTGCTGCTGGCGCGCTATCTTTATGGCGATACCGCCGCGCAGGTGGCTGGGCTGGGAGCTTTTCTGGGCCATATATTCCCGCTTTACCTGCGCTTCAGAGGGGGTAAGGGGGTGGCTACCTTTCTGGGTATCCTGCTGGCGATCAATCCGCTCACCGGGCTGGCCACCTGTGCCACATGGCTGGCCACAGCGGTTATCTTCCGCATCTCGTCACTGGCGGCACTGGTTGCCGCGCTCAGCGCCCCGCTCTGGCTCTGGGCGTTTGATCTTACCAGCACCACCGGCCTTGGGTTACTGCTTGCCGGGCTGATCTGGCTGCGTCACAAAACCAATATCACGCGGATTTTGCAGGGCCGGGAACCGCGCATTGGCAAAAAATAACCAGCCCAAGCTTTTGCGTTATTAAAATATTTTGGGCTGGCACCCTCTTGCCGAGGCAAAGCCTCGGCTATGGCGTCGCGATTCCCATTTTTGAAGGCCTCTTCAAAAATGCCACCGTTGCCGCTTGATGCAATATCGGGATATTTTACTGCGGTGCCGCCGCGCGCGCCTCCTCGGCGACCCTTCGGGCCACCTCGTCGGCGCGGGTCGTGCCAAGGCACGCCCGGCTCGCCTTGAGATCGGATATTTTCACTATTATCGGATCGGTGCGTAGGGATCACGCACTCTACATAGTGATGTGGTCGGGTTAACCTTCGATCCTTGCCGGGGTATCGCAAAAACATACAAGTGCGCTTCAATTCCCCTTGGTGCCAGAAGAATCCTCCAGATTATTCGGGGTAAAAACATTGCCAAACGGTGAGGCCGGGGGTGGTGCTGTGTCGACTTCTCCTTCGTCCTGCCCGGTTTTGCCTTCCAGATTGCCGGGGGCAAATACATTGCCAAAAGCACCGGCCCCCGCGCCTTGGCTGGCAGGGGCTTGCGGGCCGCTCTCCACCGGAGCCTGGTTTTGCCGCGCGGCTTCACGCGCCGCACGCAGGGCCTCGATCTTGGCCTGATTCTCCAACCGGCGGGCCTCTCTATATTCTGCCTTGCACTCTGCGGGCGAATAGGCTTGCGCCGTATAAGCCATGGAAATCACGGTGAAAGACAGCAACACCAGCAGGATGGTCGCCACATTGCCCACCATCCATGCCGGCAGGCCCTTGCGTGGCTTCAACTCGCCGGATTTGATCTTGCTGCGGCGGCGGTAGACCTCAGCCGAAAGCGCGGCGAATACCGTCAGCACCACGATGATCACCGCCAGGGCCGAGATCGACGGGTTGATCCCGTAGCGGACCATTTGCGAAAGCTCGATCGTCAGGGTCGGGTAGGAGCCAAAGGTAAAAGTGGTGGTGTTGTAGTTCTCAAAGCTGGCCAGAAACGCCAGCACCGCGGCCGAGGCGATCGCCGGGCGCATGAACGGCAGCAGAATCTTGCGAAAAGCCTGGGTGTGGGTGGCACCAAGGTCGAGCGCAGCCTCGGTCAGGCCCGGGTCAAACCTTTGCAACCGCGCCACGAAAACCAGCATGCAATAAGAGGCGATAAAAGTGGATTGGCCGATAATGGTCAAAAACAGCCCGTTATTGAGAAACTCCGCATTGCCGCCAAAAACCTCCGACACCCGCCGCCAGAAAACCAGCGTGGATATGCCCAGCACCACACCGGGAATCAGTATCGGGGCGATGATGATGGTGTAATAGGTCGAGCGCCAGCGCGGCCAGATCTGCGTCAGCACCAGTGAGGCCGCCAGCCCGATCGATACCGATAAAATCACCGTGCCAATGCCAACGATAAAGCTGTTTTTAATCCCGTTCAGAATGCGGTCATCCTGAAACAGCACCCCGAACCACTCATAGGTATAGCACTGCCAGGGCGTGATCGAGGGAAAGGCGGCGGAGTTGAACGCCGTCAACCCCATGACCAGAAGCGGCCCGAGCAGATAGCCAAAAAAGATAATCAGATAAACGCCAAGCGCCACCCGGCCAAAAAAGATATTGGACCTCATTTGCCGATATCCCCCATATTGACCTTGAATATTTTCATGAAGGTCAGCACGATGGCGATACTGGCCACCAAAAGCACAATCGCATAGGCCGCGCCCTGTTGCCAGTTCAGCGTATCATTGAACCATTGGTAAACCAGCTGCGTGAACCACAGGCTGGACGTGCCCCCCAGCACCTGCGGCGCCGCCAGCGCCCCGGCAGAAAGCATGAACACCATGGTCATGCCCGAAGCGATGCCCGGCTTGGCATGCGGTATCACAATACGGCGGTGGATGCGCACCCAGCTCGCCCCCATATCCCGCGCCGCCTCGATCTGGTTGCGATCAAGGCTCTCGATCACGTTATACATCGGAAACAGCATCAGCAGAATATAAGCATAGCCCAGCCCGGCATAAAGCGCGATATCGGCGTTGATGAAATCATAAGGCTGGTCGATCAGCCCCAGAGACATCATCACCCCGTTCAGCACCCCGACATCGCCAAAAATGATCCTGAGCGCAAAGGCGCGCAGGATTTCATTGATCCAGTAAGGAATGACCAGCAGGATCACCAACAACCTAAGAAACCCGGTGCCTTTGGATTGCCCAAGGTAATACGCCAGCGGATAACACAGGATCAGGTTCATCACCGTCACCAGCATTGCGGCAATGATCGTGCGCACAAACACCATCAGATCAACGGTGTTGAACATGCCAGACGCCCCCTCGGGGCCAAACACCAGATAGCGGTAATTCTTCAACGTGTAATCATCCGCCATTTCACCGGGGCGAAGATTGACCGGATTGGGGCGAAAGGAATAATCCAGCATGAATATCTGCGGCAGCAGGATCATGATGACGATCCACACCGAAACCAGAAACAACATGATGCCGCCCAGCAGCAGCCCGTTATTCCTGAAATACGCCGCAAACAGTTTTGGCTTTTTCATGCCGCTCACTCCGAAGCCAGATCGCCGGCGGGCATTACCACGGCATTATTGACATCATAGCAAAACGAAACCACCTCACCTTTTTTTCGATGCTGGTTCTGCCCGAGATTGGGCATCGCCATCTTGATCTGCTTGCCGCCATCGCCCTCAAGGAAAATACTATAGGAATTGCCCTCGAACTCCTCGTTCAGCACCTTGGCCGACAGGGTGGTTTTCTCCTCCCCGCTGCCGGGTTTCAGCACTTCGGGGCGCACAAACATCATCGCCTCGTCGCCAACATCAAGCCTGCCCAGCGCTGCGGGAGTGATCTTGGCAAGCAAGCTGCCGGAGCGGTTGGTTTTGATCACCGCCTCATCCCCGTTGATCGCGCTGATCCGGCCGCGAAACACGTTATTCTCACCCACAAAAGACGCCACAAAAGGCGTGGCCGGCCGGTCATAAATCGCGTGGCCATCACCGATCTGGTCGATGATTCCGGCACGCATCACCGCCACATTGTCGCTCATCGTCAGCGCTTCACCCTGATCATGGGTGATATAGATGAAGGTAATCCCCACCCGCTGCTGAATCTCGCGCAGCTCGGTGCGCA